>NZ_JBEZLR010000053.1:0-64195 GCF_040652275.1 Streptomyces sp. NPDC048275 | reverse complement strand
GGCGTCCGGGATCATTCGGTGCGCGATCGCCTGTGCGGAGGAGGTTGAGGTGGTGGCGGCCTGTGCGGGGGCCGCGGCCAGGATCATGCCGGTGGTGGCGGCGGCCACGGCGGCACCGGTGAGGACCTTCTTCGGAGAGGTGACGGCGCGGCGGATGATGGAGACGGACACGCGTGGGACCTTTCTTCGGGTACAGGGCGGTCGCTGTATGCCGTGACCCCGTGGTGCGTGGTGCGTGGTGGGGCGGGGCGTACGTGGGCGCCGCGGCCCGGGTGGGCTCGCAGCGCCTTGCGACTGCTTCAGAGAAACAGGCTCGGGGGGTGTCTGCAATGACCCCTTTTACTAGTGGTGGTCGCATCCGAGGAGAAAGTGCCTTCTGTGACCTGGCTCTCAAACCCCAGGTCAGAGGGGTTGGCGACGCGTCCATGTCACGCTTTTCCGCTACGGCCGCGCTTCGTATGTGACGGAGGTCCTGTGGGCTGGTTCACTCCGCAAGTGGCGGAATGTGTCCGAATGGTCTACGTGGAGTGGCTGGCGGGTGTGACCCAGGCCGCACCTCACCGGGGTTCGAACGTGACCGGCGTCTCGAAGGCGGCCCGTCGCGTGGCCCGGCGCAGCGCCTTGAGGAGGGTCGCGCCGAGCGTGAGGGTCAGGACGACCGTGACGACCGCCCGGCCCAGGTCCCAGCCGAGGGAGGTGGCCAGGCAGTAGGCGAGGAAGCGGGCCAGGTTGGCGGGGGTGGAGGCGTCCGGGTCGAAGGCGACGTTCGAGGCCAGGGCGTCCATGAAGGGCCAGCCGGCCAGGTTCATGACCGTGCCGTAGGCGAAGGCGGCGCAGAATCCGTACGCGGCGAGCATCGCCAGCTCCGCGCGCCCGCGCAGCCGTTCGGGGCCCGGCAGCAGCCCGGCGCCCATCGTGAACCACCCCATCGCGAGCATCTGGAACGGCATCCACGGCCCCACCCCACCGGTGAGCAGCGCCGACGCGAACATCGTCACGCCCCCGAGGACGAACCCGAACCCCGGCCCGAGCACCCGCCCGCTCAGCACCATCAGGAAGAACATCGGCTCGATCCCTGCCGTCCCGGCCCCGATCGGCCGCAGCGCGGCGCCCGTCGCGGCCAGCACCCCGAGCATGGCCACCGCCTTCGGGCCGAGCCCGGACTCGGAGATCGTCGCGGCGACGACCGCGACGAGCAGCACGAGCAGCCCCGCGAACAGCCAGGGGGCGTCCTGCGCGTGCGTGCCGACCTGAGAGGTGGGGTCGGCGAAGAGCGGCCAGCCGAACGCGGCGAGCCCTACCCCGCTCACGAGGGTGAGCGCGGCGATGGAACGGGGGCCGAGGCGGATGACCTTCATGCGAGTGCGTTCCTTACGAGTGCGTCCCTTATCTGGGCCACCGTGAGCCATGGCTGCGGCGCCAGCACCTTCGTGACCTGCGGGGCGAAGGACGGGGACGCGACGACCACCTCGGCCGTGGGGCCGTCGGCGACGATCTCGCCGTCCGCGAGGACGACGACGCGGTGGGCCAGCTCGGCGGCGAGCTCCACGTCGTGGGTGGCCAGGACGATGGCATGGCCCTCGGCCGCAAGGCCGCGCAGGACGGCGATGAGCCGGGCCTTCGCCGCGTAGTCGAGACCTCGGGTCGGTTCGTCGAGGAGGAGCAGTGGGGGGCGGGCCGTCAGGACCACGGCCAGCGCGAGCGCCAGCCGCTGGCCCTCCGACAGATCCCGGGGGTGTGTGTCGTCCGTGATGCCGGGCAGTAGCCCGGACACCAGCTCCCGGCAGGTACCGGTGGCGGCCCCGGCATCGCGGTCGGCCGCCGCGCACTCGGCGGCCACCGTGTCCGCGTACAGCAGGTCGCGCGGTTCCTGCGGTACGAGACCCACGCGCCGTACGAGGTCCCGCGGCGGCGTCCGGTGCGGGACCGCGCCTCCGACCCGGACCGAACCGGCGGCCGGTTCGACCAGCCCGACCAGCGTCCCGAGGAGGGTGGACTTCCCGGCGCCGTTGCGGCCCATCAGGGCGATGATCTCGCCGGCGGCGACGGTGAGGTCGACACGCCGGAGTGCCTCGACGTGGCCGTGGCGGACGGCGAGGGCTTCGACCGAGGCGGCCTGCGGGGTGGTGGGGGTGGTGGTGGAGGTGGTGGCGGGTGTGCGCTTGCGGAGGAAACGGGGGCGGGGGGAGAGCGGCGGGAGGGGCTGACTGATGCCGCCGGGCGTCGGGGTCGCCGTCTCGGTCGGGGTGAGCGTCGACAGCCGCTCCCGCAGTGCTCCCGCCCGGCGCCGCGCGTCGCGCACCGTGAGGGGGAGCGGGGACCAGTCGGCCAGGCGGCCCAGGTCCACCACCGGTGGGTACACCGGGGAGGCGGCCATGATCTCGGACGGGGTGCCGAGGAGCGGCGGGGCGCCCGGGGACGGGAGGAGGGCGACCTGGTCGGCGTACTGGATGACGCGTTCGAGGCGGTGCTCGGCCATGAGGACGGTCGTGCCGAGGTCGTGCACCAGGCGTTGCAGGACGGCGAGGACCTCCTCCGCGGCGGCCGGGTCGAGCGCCGACGTGGGCTCGTCGAGGACCAGGACCTTCGGGTGCGGGGTGAGTACCGAGCCGATCGCGACCCGCTGCTGCTGTCCGCCGGAGAGTGTGGCGATCGGGCGGTCGCGCAGGTCCGCCAGGCCCAGCAGGTCCAGGGTCTCCTCGACGCGGCGGCGCATCACGGCCGGGGCGAGTCCGAGCGACTCCATCCCGTACGCGAGTTCGTCCTCGACCGTGTCCGTCACGAAGTGGGAGAGCGGATCCTGGCCCACCGTGCCGACGACGTCCGCGAGTTCGCGCGGCTTGTGGGTCCGGGTGTCCCGTCCCGCGACCGTGACCCGGCCGCGCAGGGTGCCGCCCGTGAAGTGCGGGACGAGTCCGCCGACCGCCCCGAGGACCGTCGACTTGCCGACGCCGGAGGGGCCGACCAGGAGGACCAGTTCACCCTCCGGGACCTCGAAGTCCACGCCGCGGACGGTGGGTTCGGCCGCTCCGTCGTAGGTCACGGAGACATCCTCGAAGCGGATCATGAGGGCTCCTTGGGGATCGGGGCGACGAAGGCGGGGAGGAGTCCGAGGAGGACGGCCGCGGCGGGCCAGAGGGGGAGGGCCGGTGCCACGAGGGGGACGACGCCGGGGCGCAGCGCCGCCGGGTCGTACGTCGCGGCGACCACCATCAGCGCCGCCACCGCCACGCCCGACCCGGTGACCAGCCACGCCCGTACACCCCACACGTCCGGCCGGTAGCGGGTGCGCGGCGAGCGGCTGCCGCCCAGCCACAGGCCGCCGAGCGCCGAGGCCAGCCCGGCGAGCAGCACGGGCAGGCCGAAGCCGCCGCCCTCGGCGGTCAGCACTCCGTACGTTCCCGCGCAGACGCCGAGCAGACCGCCCAGCGTCAGTACGGCGGTGGTGCGGCGGACGGCGGGCGGGACCTGGGCGGTACGGCCGTAGCCGCGCGCGTCCATCGCCGCCGCCAGCGCGACCGACCGCTCCAACGCGCCCTCCAGCACCGGCAGTCCGACGTGCAGCAGGCCGCGCAGGCCCCGGTCGGGGCGGCCGCGCAGGCGGCGGGCGGCTCGTAGCCTGCGCACGTCCGCGATCAGGTTCGGCGCGAAGGTGAGGGCGACCACGACCGCGACGCCCGCCTCGTACAGCGCGCCCGGCAGTGACTTCAGCAGGCGTGCCGGGTTCGCCAGGGCGTTCGCGGCGCCGACGCAGATCAGCAGCGTGGCCAGTTTCAGGCCGTCGTACAGGGCGAAGACCAGGCCCTCGGCGGTGACCCGGCCGCCGATGCGGATGCCCTGCGCCCAGTGCGGGAGGGGGACTTCGGGGAGCGTGACGAGGAGGTGCGTGCCGGGGATGGGGGAGCCGAGGAACACGGCGAAGGCCAGCCGGATGCCGAGGACGGCGATGCCGAGCTTGATGAACGCGCTGTAGGAGCGGGCCCAGGGGGCGTTCGTGCGGCGGGCGGCCACCACGTAGCCGGCTACGCCTATGAGGAGGGCGAGGAGGAGGGGGTTGGTGGTGCGGGAGGCGGCGGTGCCCAGGCCCAGGGACCAGATCCACCAGGTTCCTGGGGGGAGGGCGTTGTTGCGGTTCGCTTCCGGGGTGGGGGTGACCCACGTGGTGGCGGTACGTGCGGTTGCCATGGTGCGCGTCCCTCAGCCTCGGCGGCGTCGGGACTGCCAGATCGCCGCCGCGCCCAGGGTGGCCACGGCGGCCGCTCCCGCGATCAGGCCCACCGACGGGCCGTCGTCGGACGGCTCGGCCCGCGTCGCCGATACCTGGTCGCCGCAGCCCGACCGGGGGTAGCCGGCGATGGCGCACAGCAGGGCGTTGGTGTCGTAGCGGAGGGGTTTGGCCACCGTGGCGAGGGCGTCCGCCGTGGTCGCGGCGGAGGGGACGCGGGCGCAGGCCGTACGCGCCCGGGGCGGCTTCTCGCCGGACGACGCGTCCGTGGCCGTACCGAAGTCGATGACGAGGGCCACCCGCTTGTGGCCTTCCTGGGCGGGCGTCCTGGCGCAGATGGACGCGAAGTCGGCTTTCCCGCGCGGTGTCGAGGCGTCCTGCGAGTCCTCGCTCACGGCGAAGCGGAAACCCTGTACGTCGCCGTCGTACGGCCGCGTGGTCGACGGCCCCTGCGTGGCGTACGTCCATTTGCCGCCGGTCAGGTCCCAGAAGGACCAGTAGCGGTAGCCGACGGCCTGGGCCTGCCCCGCCGTGCCGAGCACGAGGAGGACCAGGCCCAGGACGAAGACGGTCGTGCCGCGCCGGGTCACGGCTGCCGCTGCTTGTTGCGGCCGCTGAGCAGGAAGCCGATGCCGATACCGCCGACGAGACCGACGCCGACGATCCACCAGACACTGACGCCCTGGTCGTCGTCCTTCTTCTCGTCGCTCGGGGCGGCCGTGGAGCTGTCGGACACGTCCGTCGCCGGGCCCGTCGCGCCGAGCTGCCGCACGAGGTCCGCGCCGCCGAAGTCACGCGGGTCGGTGCCGGTGGCGTGGGCGGCGAAGATCAGCTGGGCGTACGCGGCGGGACCGGCCTTCGCCGCCCAGGCGCCGGAGTTCTTCTCCAGCCAGGCGAGGGGCTGCTTCGTGTCCGTGGTCCAGCCCTCGGCGGCGAGCGCGACGACCGCGTCCGCGGTGTTGCCGTAGTCGGGCTGGTCCTCGGAGCCGGGCAGCGCCGACTTCAGGTAGGGGGTGGTGGTGAGGGCGTCGGAGAGGTAGGACGCGCCGTTGCGTGCCGCCTCCTCGGGCGTGAACTTCTCCGGGCCGCAGGTGTAGCCGGACGACGTCGTCTTCCCGGCCGTCGTCACGAACCCCTTACCGAGGACGCCGAGGACCGCCGCGGCCGTGGCGTCCGCGTTGGCCGTCAGCTTGCCCTTCTTGTCGGGCTGGTAGGCGAACCCGCCGCCGCTTCCCTCGCCTTCGCACGCGATAGCCAGCTTCACCAGGGTGTCGTACGGCGACTTGCCGCCCTTGGAGACCTCCTTGGGCTTCTCGCCCGCGGCCGTGAGCGCGCCGATCACCACGGAGGTGGAGTTCGCGTCGCTGGCCCCGCCCGCCGCGTAGCCCCAGCCGCCGTCCGTGTTCTGCGCGGACTTCAGCCAGGTGACCGCTTTGTTCGTCTCGGCGTCGTGCCCGCCGAGCGCGGCGAGGGCCTGTACGGCTGCCGCGGTGCTGTTCGTGTCGACCATCGTCTTGGCGTCGCACTTCGCCGTGGCGTCGGCGCGGTACGCGGCGAAGGCGCCGTTCGCGCACTGCTGTCCGGTCAGCCAGTCGACGGCCTTGGCCGCGGGCTTCACCCCCACCGTGTGCTGGGCCAGCAGCGCGAGGGACTGCCGCCAGACGCCGTCGTAGGTGGGGTCGGTGCTGCCGTAGAGGCCGGAGGGTATGGCCTGGGACGGAGAGGGGGAAGCGTCGTCGGCGACGGCGGCGGCCGGGGCGACGACCGTACCGATCACGACGGTGGCGGCCAGTGCGGCCAGTACCGCGGCGCTGCGGCGAACAATCATGACTCTCCCTGCGGGGAACCGGGCAGCACCGGGCGCAGGCTCGGCCCCGAGCGGCTCCGGCCCCGTATGCCTCGACGGTGCCGGCCACTGGCGGGCTGCCGGTGGCACGAGCCGGTCACGTCCCGGACGAGGCGATCCGGCTCACCGCCCTAAGGGCGGCTCACGGTTGCGGGTCAGCGCCGGAATTGCACCGGCTTTCCCCCGTACGGGTGTGATGACGACGCGCTCACTGTACCGGCCCGTAGCAAAACGCCTGAGGGCCGGCTGTGCGGGCCGGTAGGTTCACGGTCATGCGAGGGACGGGGAGATTGCTCGGCTAGGACCTGTTCGGTCGGTCACGGTGGAGGAAAGCAGCGGTGTGTGGTCGATGCCGGTGAGCGGGGTGTGGTGCGTGCAGCTGCAAGGCGGAGGAGGGCGTCGACGCGGAGCGTCGGCAACCGACGACAACGCGGCAGATGTGCGTGCCACACCCCGCGTCTCCGCCGTGATCGACCGGACAGGTCCTAGGGGCGTTCGGCGGACGTCTACGAGATCGACGAGGCGTGGGTGCTGCGGCGGGACCGGGAGGGGTGGGGTGACGCGGCGGCCGAGGCGGCGGTGATGGAGCACGTACGCGGTCACGGCTATCCGGTGCCGGCGGTGCGCGCGGCGACCCGGACCGAGCTGGAGATGGAGCGGCTGGAGGGGCCGACGATGCTGGCGGCGTTCGTCGCGGGGCGGATGGGACCCCGGGAGGGCGGCGCCACTCTCGCCGGGCTGCTGCGCGCGCTGCACGCCGTGCCCGCCCGGGCCTCCGGCGACCCGTTCGCCCGCGTACTGCACCTGGACCTGCATCCCGACAACGTCATGCTCACCCCGGACGGCCCGAAGGTCATCGACTGGGCCAACGCCGAGGAGGGCCCGCCCGGCCTGGACTGGGGCATGTCCGCGGTGATCCTCGCGCAGGTCGCGGTCTGCGGTGAGGCCCACGCGGAGGGGGCCCGCGAGACGCTGGCCGTGCTGCTCGACGGCAACGCGGAGTGCGTGACGCGGGACGGACTGGCGGAGGCGCTGCGGCGCCGGGCGGTCAATCCGACGATGAGCGCGCGCGAGGTCGAAGCCCTGGGGGAGGCGGAGCGGTTGATCCGGGAGCTGCTTCAGCCGCATCGCTGAGTGGTGTCGGCGGCTGTGTAACCACCGGGGAGTTGAACGCATTTCGTCGAAAGCCGACCGGAACCGAAGCGGAAACGAAGCAGAACAGACACAGAACAGACGCGATGCCGCCGCTGTTCGGTCCCCGTTCCCGGACGGCCGCTGGGGAGGTCCTGACCAGGCCAGACTGGTGGGTGTGTCCGACAAGACGACCGGTGGCCGGTCCGGCAATCTGCCTCCCGAGACGCGTAGCTTCGTCGGGCGGCTGGAGGAACTCGACCGGCTGGAGCGGGAGCTGGAGCCCGCGGCGGGCGTCCATAGGCTTCTGAGCCTCGTCGGGGTCGGCGGGGTCGGCAAGACCCGGCTCGCCGTGCGCGCCGGGGGCCGGGTCCGGGACGCGTACCCCGACGGCGTCTGGCTGGTGGAACTCTCACCGCTGCGGATCGCCGGCCTGGTCGGCCACGCCGTCGTGGAGGCGCTGCGGCTCGGCGACCGGTCGACCCGCCCGGTCACCGAGGTGGTCGCCGCATGGGCGCGGGACAAACGGCTGTTGCTGGTGCTCGACTCCTGCGAACACGTCCTCGCGGACTGCGCGGCGCTCGTCGAGGCCCTGCTGCCCGCCCTCCCCGGCCTGCGCATCCTCGTCACCAGCCGCGAACCGCTCGGACTGCCGGGCGAACTCGTCCTGCCCGTGGACCCGTTGCCCCTCGCCGACGACGCGGTGACCTTGTTCGCCGAGCGGGCGGCGGCCACCGGGTTCACTCTCGACGACACCAACCGCCCCACGGTGGAGGCCGTCTGCCGCCGCCTCGACGGTATTCCGCTCGCTCTCGAACTCGCCGCGGCCCGGCTCTGCGAACTCTCCCTGGCCCAGCTCCACGGCCTCCCCCAAGTTCTCGGCTGCGCTCGAACAGGGGGCACCCCCACCGGCGAACGTCTGCCCTCCCGCCTCGACCTGCTCAGCTCGCCCGACGACGGCGCGGGCGCGGGACCGCCGCGCCATCAGACGCTGCGTACGGCGATCGGCTGGAGCCACGAACTGTGCGAACCGCTCGAGCGTCTGCTGTGGGCCCGGCTCTCGGTGTTCGCCGACGGCTTCTGCGTGCGCGCGGCCGAGGAGATCTGCGCGGGCGGCCCGCTGCCCGCCGGACGGATCGCCGACCTGCTGGCCCGGCTCGTCGAGCAGTCCATCGTGCAGCGCCACCGCACCGACCCGGCCCGCTTCCGACTCCTCGACACCGTACGGGAGTTCGGCGCCGACTGGCTGCGCGCCCTCGGCGAGGAACACGCCGTACGCCTGCGCCACCGCGACCACTTCCGGCACCTGGCCCGGCAGGGCCGCGTCGAGTGGAACACCGGACGGCAGGTGGCGTGGTGCGAACGCACCCTCACCGAGCACGCCAACCTGCGGGCCGCCATGGACTGCGCGCTCACCGAACCCGGCAGTCACGTCGCCCTGGAGATGGCGGCCGACATCGGGTTCCTGTGGCGGCACTGCGGCTCTCTGCGCGACGCCCAGCACTGCCTCGACCTCGTGCTCGCCACCGACCCCGCGCCCGGGCCCGACCACACTCGCGCGCTGTGGGCGCGCGGCGCGGTGGCGCTGCTCCAGGGCGACCTGGAGGTCGCGGCGGACTGGGCGACGCGGTGCGCGGACGCGGCCGAGGCGCAGGGCGATCCGGTGGCGCTGGTGGCCGCCGCGTACCTCGCGGGCGGTCAACTGGCCCTGAGCGGACGGTTGACCGAGGCGATCGAGGTGCTGTCCGCCACTCCCCGACTCCCCATCCGGGACGACGGGTTCGGGGCCGCCCAGCTCCAGGTTCGGGTGGCGCTCTCCTTCGCGCACATGCTCCGGGGCGACCACGCCCGGGCGCGCACGGTGGCCGACGAGGTGCGCGAGGCCAGCGTGGCGTGCGGGGAGTCGTGGGCGGGCGCCTTCGCCGACGCCATCGTGGCCCAGACGGACCTGGCCCGCGGCGACGTCCGCGCGGCGGTCGGCAACGCCCGCACCGCGCTGGCCGGGCATGCGCTCCTGTACAACACCGTGGGCGCGGCGATGGCGCTGGACATCCTCGCCGCCGCGGTCGTCGCGGACGGTGACGGCCACCGCGCGGCCCGACTCCTCGGCGTCGGCGAGCGCGTCTGGGAACTCACCGGGCGCGCCCGGATGAACTCGCCCGACCTGCTGGCCACCCGCCGCTCCCACGAGCACCGCATCCGCGCCGAGATCGGCGACGCCGCGTACGAGAAGGCGTACGAGGAGGGCCGCGACATGCCGTACGAGGAGGGGCTGGACTATGCGATCGGTGAGGGGGGCGGCCGATGACCGGGCGCGGCCCGCGCCGTCTCCGACGTCTTACAGCGCCACGTACGTCACAGGATCGCTCCCCGTCACCGCCTCCGCCCGGCCCAGCTTCACCAGTCGGCGCACATGGGCCTCGGCCTCCGACAGCGCGATGTTCCTTGAGGGGAAGGGGATCTGGTCCCAGGGGCGGTTCCACTCCATGCGCTCGGCGAGCTGCCAGGCGGTGAGGGGGGTCGAGAGGAGGGTGAGGAGGTCGGTGAGGCGGTCCTCGTGGTGCGCGAGTAACTCCCGTACGCGCCCAGGGGCGTCGGTGAAGGCGTGCTGGTGGGCGGGGAGCACCTCGGCCGGGTCGAGGCGGCCGACGCGTTCGAGGGAGTCGAGGTAGTCACCCAGGGGATCGGCGACGGTGGCGTCGTCCGGATCCTCGTACAGGCCGATGTGCGGAGTGATCCTCGGCAGCAGGTGGTCGCCGGAGAACAGACGGCCGTGGCCCGGGAGTCCGGCCGGGTGGGTCTCCTCCAGGTGGAGGCAGACATGGCCGGGGGTATGTCCGGGGGTCCAGATCGCGCGCAGGCGGCGGCCGGGCAGTTCGAGGAGTTCGCCGGGGACGATCTCGCGGTCGGGGAGGGCGGGGGAGAAGCCGGGCAGGGTGCCGGGGCGCCGCGCCGACCGTGCCTCGCGCAGCAGCGTCATGTGCTCCTCGGGAGCGCCGGAGGCCACCAGCTTGTCCGCCATGTACGCGAACCAGCGGTCCGGCCGGCTTTCCCGCGCCCGCCGTACGATCGCGGTGTCCGCCTCGTGCATCGCGATCCACGCACCGGACGCGTCCCGCACCTTCCCCGACAGACCGTGGTGGTCGGGGTGGTGGTGGGTGATGACCACGCCGTGCACCTCGGCGACGGAGACACCGCAGGCGGTGAGCCCGTCGGCGAGGACGTCCCAGGAGGCCGGGTCGTCCCAGCCCGTGTCGATCAGCACCGGCCCCCGGTCGGTGTCGACGACGTGGACCAGCGTGGTTCCGAGCGGGTTGTCGGGGATGGGGACCCTGATCGACCGTACGCCCCCGCCGTGGTCGGTCATCTGTGCCATGGGCTCCCCTGTCGCCGATTCCCGTCACTGTAACTGGAACTGGTTCCAATGGGAGCCCAAGTCACCTAATGGGTACCGGCCGTGGTGGGTGGGCGGGATCTACCAGCAGTCGGGATCGAATACCGACTTCACGCCCGTGCAGGCGTAGACCACGGGCATCTCGGCCGGTTCGGCGTACTTGAGATACTTGAGGCGGTCGCGCTCCCAGCCCGCCCGGATCTCCTCGATGCTCAGGTCCGAGGTGTCGGGCAGTTCCTTGCCCTGCGCGGCGAGCAGCTTGGTCCAGTTGCGGATCATCTCGTCCCGGGTGGCGGGCGTCGCCGTCTGGACGGCCACCCCGGAACGGTCGGCCTCTCCCTGCGCCGAGACCGCCCACCCCGCACCGCAGACGGTGAGTGCCACGGCCGCCACGGCTACCGGCCAACGGCGGCCCCGCTCACTGCTGTTCGCCATCCCCTTGGCCTCCCCTCGGCTTGATCATCGTAGGGCCGGGAAAGCCCGGAAGGTGTGGCGAAGTGGCGTGAGGGCCGTGGACTACTCGAAGCGGAACTGGTATCTGTCTCCGTGTCAGCTATATCTGATGCATCGTCAGAGAACGTCCCCGGGGAGGCAGTCGGCCATGACCGAGCTCGTGGAACACGGACAGCTGTTCATCGGCGGGGAGTTGACGGACCCCCTGGGCAAGGACGTCATCGAGGTGATCTCGCCGCACACCGAGGAGGTCATCGGACGCGTCCCGCACGCCTCGAACGAGGACGTCGACCGGGCGGTCGCGGCGGCACGCAAGGCCTTCGACGAAGGGCCCTGGCCACGGCTGACCCTCGACGAGCGGATCGAGGTCGTCACCCGGATCAAGGACGCGATCGCGGTGCGTCACGAGGAGATCGCCCGCGTCATCTCCTCCGAGAACGGCTCCCCGTACTCCTGGAGCGTCCTCGCCCAGGCCCTCGGCGCGATGATGGTGTGGGACGCGGCGATCACGGTCGCGCGCGGCTTCACGTACGAGGAGACGCGCGACGGAGTCCTCGGGAAGATCCTCGTCCGGCGCGAGCCGGTGGGCGTGGTCGCGGCCGTGGTGCCGTGGAACGTGCCGCAGTTCGTGGCGGCCGCCAAGCTCGCGCCCGCGCTGCTGACCGGCTGCACCGTCGTGCTGAAGCCGTCGCCGGAGTCACCCCTGGACGCGTACCTGCTGGGGGAGATCGCTCGCGACGCGGGGCTGCCGGAAGGCGTCCTGTCCATCCTCCCGGCGGACCGCGAGGTGAGTGAGTACCTGGTCGGACACCCCGGCGTCGACAAGGTCTCCTTCACGGGCTCGGTCGCGGCGGGCCGACGCGTGATGGAGGTGGCGTCGCGCAACCTCACCCGCGTGACGCTGGAGCTGGGCGGAAAGTCGGCGGCGGTGGTGCTGCCGGACGCGGACATCGCGACGTCCGTCCCCGGGATCGTCTCGGCGGCCTGGATGAACAACGGCCAGGCGTGCGTCGCGCAGACCCGCATCCTGCTGCCACGCTCGCGCTACGACGAGTTCGCGGACGCCTTCGCCGCCGCGGCGAGCGCCCTGGTGGTCGGTGACCCGCTGGACCCGGCGACCCAGGTGGGCCCGCTGGTCGCCAAGCGGCAGCAGCAGCGCAACCTCGACTACATCCGCATCGGCCAGGAGGAGGGTGCCAAGATCCTCACGGGCGGCGGCCGTCCGCACGGGCTGGACCGCGGCTGGTACGTCGAGCCGACCCTCTTCGGCGACGTCGACAACTCGATGCGGATCGCGCGGGAGGAGATCTTCGGCCCGGTGATCTGCCTCCTTCCCTACGGCGACGAGGCCGAGGCCGTGAAGATCGCCAACGACTCCGACTACGGGCTGAGCGGCAGCGTCTGGACGGCCGACGTCGCACACGGCATCGAGGTCGCCCGGCAGGTCCGTACCGGCACGTACTCCGTCAACACCTTCAGCCTCGACATGCTCGGCCCCTTCGGCGGCTACAAGAACTCGGGCCTGGGGCGGGAGTTCGGGCCCGAGGGCTACGGCGAGTTCCTGGAGCACAAGATGATCCACCTGCCCGCCGGCTGGGAGGCGTGAGGATGGGTGACCGCTGGGGTGTCGAGGTCGACCGCTCCGTGTGCATCGGCTCCGCCCAGTGCGTCCACCTGGCCCCGGACGCGTTCCGCCTCGACTCCGCCATGCAGTCCCACCCGGCCGAACCGGAGACCGACGCCAACGAGAAGATCCTCGCGGCGGCGGAGGGCTGTCCCGTGGAAGCCGTCATGATCACGCTGCTGGGCAGTGGGGAGCCGGTGTTTCCGCCGGAAGAATGAGAAATTCCCTCATTGATGTAAAAAAGTTCCGCTTTGGGGTGTTCTCTCCGGTCGTGGGAGTTCTATTCTGGTAGTGGCCTACGAGGCGAGTGAGGGAGTTCGACCGGAGTAGCCGACTCGGGCGAGACGCAGCAGCATCGCATCCGCTGGGGCCGACGTCGACGGTAGGGCTGAGAGGCCGGAAGGCAGCGGTCAGGCCGGACGGCGACCCCCATCACCTGATCCGGGTAATACCGGCGAAGGGAACCCGTCTCGTAGGTTTTTGTGTGCCCGCGCTCGGCCTGGGGGTGTCCCTGTCGGGTCTGGGGGGTGATCCATCGGGCCTGGGGGGTGATCCAAATGGCACCCCCTAGCTGTGATCGTCCGGCTCCGTCACCTCGATCAGTCGGCACACCGTCTCGATGTCGATCTTGACCTGGGCGATGGAGGCGCGGCCGGAGAGCCAGGTGATCAGGGCCGAGTGCCAGGTGTGCTCGATGACGCGGACCGCGGAGAGCTGCGCGGGGGTCGGGTCGTCCAGGCCCATCGCGTCCAGGATGATCGCCGTGGTCTGCCGGGACACCTGGTCGACCTCGGGGCTCACGCTGCGGTCCGCGAAGGTGAGCGCGCGGACCATCGCGTCGGCCAGATGCGGCTCTCGCTGCAGGGCACGGAACGCCCGCATCAGCGTCTCGGCGACCCGCTCCGCCGCCGTGTCACCGGCCGGCGGCTTCTTCTGCAGGGTGCCGTGCATGCGCTCCAACTGGTCCTGCATGGTGGCGACCAGCAGATGGACCTTCGACGGGAAGTAGCGGTAGAGCGTGCCGAGGGCGACCTGTGACGACTCCGCGACCTCACGCATCTGCACCGCGTCGAAACCGCCCCGGCTGGCCAACCGCGCGCTCGCGTGCAGGATCCGCCGGCGGCGTGCCTCCTGCCGCTCGGTGAGCGCGGGCGCGGCGGGGGGTGCGGCCGGGCGGGTGGCGGGGTGCGCGGGGGGTCGCGCGGACTTGGCTTCCACCTTGGCTTCCGCAGGCATGGTTCCCGTTCCGTGGGTGCAGCTGGAGGAGCGACCGGACAGCACGGTGGAACACCTCCGTCGTGGCGCGGATCACCTGATCCACTGCTCACAGGCGGCCTACCTGCCGGTAGATTCAGTGCTCCTCGAACGATCAAGTCTGAAACTTGTTCTAGATTAGCGTCCCAGCGTAACCTCGCGGGAAAGTGCAGGGAGAAGGGGGCCGTAAGTGACCGCTGAGGCCATGGAGGCGGGCCCCGGGGAGGGTGTGGCCGCTGATGGCGGACGACCGCTGCGGATAGCGCTCCTCACCTACAAGGGGAACCCGTTCTGCGGCGGCCAGGGCGTGTATGTACGGCACCTCTCGCGCGAGCTGGCCCGCCTCGGCCACCGCGTCGAGGTCATCGGCTCCCAGCCGTATCCCGTGCTGGACGAAGGCCTCCCCGAGCTGAGCCTCACCGAGCTGTCCAGCCTCGACCTCTACCGTCAGCCGGACCCCTTTCGCACCCCGGGGCGCGACGAGTTCCGCGACTGGATCGACGCGGTCGAGGTCGGCACGATGTGGACCGGGGGCTTCCCCGAACCACTGACCTTCTCGCTGCGCGCGCGGCGCCATCTGCGCGACCGCCGCGGGGACTTCGACGTCGTGCACGACAACCAGACGCTCGGGTACGGACTGCTGGGAGACGTGGGCGCCCCCCTCGTCACCACCATCCACCACCCCATCACCGTCGACCGCCAGTTGGAGCTGGACGCCGCCGAGGGACGACGGCGCCGGATGTCCGTGCGCCGCTGGTACGCCTTCACGCGCATGCAGAAGCGGGTCGCGCGCCGTCTGCCGTCCGTGCTCACCGTCTCCGGCACATCACGCCAGGAGATCGTCGATCACCTGGGCGTACACGACGACCGTATCCACGTCGTGCACATCGGCGCGGACACCGACCTCTTCTCGCCCGACCCCGCCGTGCCGCAGGTGCCGGGCCGGATCGTCACCACCTCCAGCGCGGATGTGCCGCTCAAGGGGCTCGTCTTCCTCGTCGAGGCGCTTGCGAAGCTGCGCACCGAGCACCCGCGCGCGCACCTCGTCGTCGTCGGCAAGCGCGCCGAGGACGGGCCCGTCGCCCAGGCCATAGAGCGGTACGGCCTCGAAGGCGCCGTCGAGTTCGTCAAGGGCATCTCGGACGCGGAGCTCGTCGACCTCGTGCGCTCGGCCGAAGTCGCCTGTGTGCCCTCCCTGTACGAGGGGTTCTCCCTGCCCGCCGCCGAGGCGATGGCCACGGGTACGCCGCTGGTGGCCACCACCGGCGGGGCGATCCCGGAGGTCGCCGGACCCGACGGCGAGACCTGCCTCGCGGTGCCGCCCGGCGACGCGGGTGCGCTGGCCGCCGGACTCAGCCGCCTCCTCGGTGACCCGGAACTCCGGGCGAGACTCGGCTCCGCCGGGCGCGCGCGGGTACTGGAGCGCTTCACCTGGGCCCGAGCAGCCGAAGGCACGGTGGCCCACTACCGCGAGGCGATCGCCGACGCCGCGGGCCAGGATCCCCGCGGCTTCGCGGCTCGCACCAGCAGCACCGCCGGCGTCACCCGCACCAACAGCGCCACCGGTACCGACGCCGTCCCCACGGCAGCCGTCGGTACCTCAGCCGTGGCCGAAGAAGTAGTTGTAGCCAACCGCGAAAGCAGGGCCACGTGCTGACCGTCGACTTCTCCCGGTTCCCGCTCGCCCCGGGCGACCGTGTTCTGGACCTCGGATGCGGTGCCGGCCGGCACGCGTTCGAGTGCTACCGGCGCGGCGCCCAGGTGGTCGCGCTGGACCAGAACGGCGAGGAGATCCGCGAGGTCGCCAAGTGGTTCGCGGCGATGAAGGAGGCGGGGGAGGCCCCGGCCGGCGCCACGGCGACGGCGATGGAGGGCGACGCCCTCGCGCTGCCCTTCCCCGACGCGTCCTTCGACGTCGTGATCATCTCCGAGGTGATGGAGCACATCCCGGACGACAAGGGCGTGCTCGCCGAGATGGTCCGGGTGCTCAAGCCGGGCGGCCGCATAGCGATCACCGTGCCGCGTTACGGACCGGAGAAGGTCTGCTGGACGCTGTCCGACGCGTACCACGAGGTCGAGGGCGGCCACATCCGCATATACAAGGCGGACGAACTGCTGGGCAAGATGAAGGAGGCCGGGCTCAAGCCGTACGGCACCCATCACGCCCACGCCCTGCACAGCCCCTACTGGTGGCTGAAGTGCGCGTTCGGCGTCGACAACGACAAGGCGCTGCCCGTGCGGGCGTACCACAAGCTCCTGGTCTGGGACATCATGAAGAAACCCCTGGCCACCCGGGTCGCCGAGAACGCGCTGAACCCGCTGATCGGCAAGAGCTTCGTGGCGTACGCGACCAAGCCCCACCTGCCCACGGACGCTGCCACGGTGGACGCTTCGTGACCACATCTCGTTCGCCCCGGACGGAACATCTCGTCCTGCCCGGGGTCCTGACCGCCGAGGAGGCGGCCGCCACGGTGGGCGGAATCCTCGCGGTACAGCGGCCCGACGGCGCCATACCGTGGTTCCGCGGTCACCACCTCGACCCGTGGGACCACACCGAGGCGGCCATGGCCCTGGACGCGGCGGGGGAGCACGAGGCGGCCGAGCGGGCGTACGAATGGCTCGCACGCCACCAGAACCAGGACGGTTCCTGGTACGCGGCCTACGCCGACGGGGACGCGCACGACGTCACCGACCGGGGCCGGGAGACCAACTTCTGCGCGTACATCGCCGTCGGAGTCTGGCACCACTACCTGGCCACCGGCGACGACACCTTCCTGGACCGGATGTGGCCCTCGGTCTACGCGGCCGTGGAGTTCGTGCTGCGGCTGCAGCAGCCGGGCGGGCAGATCGGCTGGAAGCGTGAGGACGACGGGACGGCGACCGACGAGGCGCTGCTGACCGGGAGTTCGTCCATCCACCACGCGCTGCGTTGTGCGCTGGCCATCGCCGAGCAGCGGGAAGAGCCGCAGCCCGACTGGGAGTTGGCGGTCGGCGCGCTGCGGCACGCGATCCGCAAGCACCCCGAGCGGTTCCTCGACAAGGACCGCTACTCGATGGACTGGTACTACCCGGTGCTCGGCGGCGCGTTGACGGGCGCCGAGGCCAAGTCCCGGATAGCGGAAGGCTGGGACCGCTTCGTGGTACCCGGACTCGGCGTTCGCTGCGTCGTCCCCAACCCGTGGGTGACCGGCGGCGAGTCGGCCGAACTCGCCCTGGCGCTCTGGATCGTGGGCGAATCCGACCGGGCCCTGGAGATCCTCCAGTCCATCCAGCACCTGCGCGATCCGGAGACCGGCCTGTACTGGACGGGTTATGTCTTCGACGACCGGACGATCTGGCCCGAGGAACTCACCAGCTGGACGGCCGGCTCCGTCCTCCTCGCCGTGGCCGCACTTGGCGGCGACGAGCCGACCTGCGCGGTCTTCGGCGGCGAACGCCTGCCGCTGGGGCTCGACGCGGAGTGCTGTTAGGACCGCTGGGACCCGCTAGGACCTGTCCGGCCGATCAAGTCGCAGGAGAGCGGCGGTGTCTGCGAAGTGCCGGTGAGCGGGGTGTGGTGCGTGTAGCTGCAAGGCGGAGGAGGGAGTCGACGCGGAGCGTCGGCGAGTGACGACAACGCGGCAGATGCGCGTGCCACACCCCGCGTCTGCGGCATGATCGGCCGGACAGGTCCTAGCACCGCTCAATGCCGGTGCATGCGGTTGGCGATGGCGTGGCCGACGAAGAGGTAGACGACGGCGGCGAGACCGTAGCCCGCGATCACGCGCGCCCAGGCCCGGTCGAAGGTGAACAGGTCACGGGACCAGCCGGCCAGCCAGCTCGCCGCGTCGTGGATGAACTGGACCAGATCGTTGGTCCGGTTCGCGTCCAGCAGGTACATGAGGATCCACAGGCCCAGGATGAAGGCCATGACGTCGGCGACGATCGCGATGAGCGTCCCCGCCTGGTTGGAACCGTTGCGATTTCGAGTGGACATGCCCTGCGGGTAGCCCGAGCGACCCGGCTGAAACCCGAAGGGGTTCGCCGCGGCCTGGGCGAAACCCGAATGGTTCGCTCAAGTGGCGCAGGGTGCGGAGCCGGGTGAGGCTGCCGGAAGTGCCGTGACTCCCGGAAACCGGGAGAACCGTTCCCTTCCCCGGAGGACCCCGTGCCCGTACCGATACGGCGCCTCACCGTGGCGCTCACCCTCTGCTGCGCCCTGCTGGCCGGTGCCACCGCGTGTGGCAGTGGCGGCGCCGAACAAGTGACCGCCGCCAGCGCCAGCGCCACCACTTCCGCCGCCGCGGCGGCCGTCACCCCGACCAGCACCAGCAGCGCAGAGAAGCAGAAGCTCGCCAAGACCCGCTTCGTGGCGAACGCCGGCCTCGGGGCCGGAGCCACCTATCAGTGGATCGTGAAGCCCTGGAAGGCCGGAAAGTTCAAGAAGGGCGCGAAGGGCCGCAAACTCGCCCTGATCAAGGCGGGTATCGCGGGCGCGTTCGCCTACAACCGGCTCCAGGCCGCGGTCAAGAACGCCAAGGGCGACCCCACGCTCTCGAAGGCGGTCGCCCCGCTCACCGCGGGCATCGAGGCACTCAAGGGAATGCCGGCCAAGCTCCGCAAGGGCGAGTCGACCGACGCGGTCGTGAACTCCTTCGACGACATCATCAATCAGGTGAAGGCAGCCGGAAAGAGCGCGGGTGCCGAGGTCCAGAACAAGGTGCCGTCGACTTCTCAGCTCAGCGGCGGATGACAGCGGACAACGCTGGTTGACCGAGCGTACGGCGGTCCGGTCGCGGGCCGCCGTACGCGCCTGGTTCAGGCCGCCGTTCACGCCTGGGTTTCCGAGCGTCGTCAGGTGTTGAGATCCGCCAGCACCCGCAGCGTGTGCGGGTCCGGCGCGAGCACCAGCAGGTCCGTCACCGGACCCTTGCGCCACAACTCCAGTCGCTCCGCGATGCGTTCGCGCGGTCCGACGAGCGAGATCTCGTCCGCGAAGGCATCGGGAACGGCGAGTACGGCTTCCTCCCGCCGCCCTTCGAGAAAGAGCCGCTGAACCCTCCGCGCCTCCTCCTCGAAGCCCATCCGCGCCATCAGATCGGCATGGAAGTTGCGCGCCGCGTGCCCCATCCCGCCGATGTAGAAGCCGAGCATGGCTTTGACCGGCAGCAGTCCTTCGGCGAGGTCGTCGCAGACGTGGGCGCGGGCCATGGGAGCGACGAGGAAGCCGCTGGGCAGATCCTTGAGCGAGGCCTCGTACGCCTGAGGGCGGGTCGGCGACCAGTACAGCGGCAGCCAGCCGTCCGCGATCCGGGTCGTCTGCGCGATGTTCTTCGGCCCCTCGGCGCCGAGCAGGAGCGGCAGTTCGGCGCGCAGGGGGTGTGTGATCGACTTGAGGGCCTTGCCGAGGCCGGTGCCGTCGTCGCCCCGGTACGGAAGAGGGTGGAAGCGCCCGTCCAGCTCAACGTGGGCCTCGCGCCGGAGGACTTGGCGTACGACATCCACGTACTCCCGGGTCGCGGTCAGCGGCGACTTCGGGAACGGCCGCCCGTACCAGCCCTCCACGACCTGCGGCCCCGACAGCCCGAGGCCGAGCATCATGCGCCCGCCCGAGAGATGGTCGAGCGTGAGCGCGTGCATCGCGGTGGTGGTGGGGGAGCGGGCCGCCATCTGGGCGACGGCCGTGCCCAGTTGGATACGGGTCGTCCGCGCGGCGATCCAGGTGAGCGGGGTGAAGGCGTCGGAGCCCCAGGACTCGGCGGTCCACACGGAGTGGTAGCCGAGCCGTTCCGCCTCCTGGGCGAGGGGGACATGGTCGGCGGACGGGCCGCGTCCCCAGTATCCGAGCGCGAGACCGAGCCGCATGTCACCCTCCTGACGTTGTGTCAGATTCCGGGGTGACTGTACGGGAACGGCCCCCACTCGGAAAGAGTGGGGGCCGTGAGAGGTCCGGGGGCGGCGGGTCAGCCGCGCTGGATCCCCGACGTGTCCTGCAGCACGCCGCGACGGCCGTCCTGCGTCTGCGCCACCAGGACCGCGCCGCGCTGCTCGACGGCCAGGTACCAGGTGCCCGGCGCGAGCTCGGCGATCGGCGTCGGCGAACCGTCCTCCGCGAACAGCGGACGCGGCACCGGCACGGCGAACCAGAACGGCGAGAAGTCCCCGGCGGGCTGCTGCGCCTGCGGGGCGGCAGCCTGCGGCTGGCTGGGCTGACCGAACGGCCCCGGCTGCGCACCGTAGGGCTGACCGGGCTGGCCCGGCTGCGGGGCGCCGGGGTAGCCGTACCCGCCGGGGGGCTGGGCGCCGTAGGGCTGGGGGGTGACGGGCTTGGGGGCCGGGAGGAGGGCACCCTTGAGGGCCGGGACGAGGGGGGTGGCGATGGCGGCGCCGGCCAGGATCAGGGTGGCTACCAGGCCGAGGATGGCGCCGGTACCGGCGTCGGGGCCGGCGGCTCCATCTCCCACATTGTTGTAGCCGCCCGCCGGGTCGACGATGTTCCCGAGCGCGCTCCACGCGGCGAACACCGTGAATGCGACGCCGAACTGGCCGAGGTCAAGGCCGACGACCTTGGGAACCTGCGGCAGACCGTGGGCGACGACGATGAGTGCGGCGCCGATGATGCCCGCCAGGAAGACGCTCATCAGGAGCGGCGCGCTTCCCCAGGCGTTCGGGAGGTCGACGCCTTCGGCACCGTCGACGGAGTAGATGCCGAGGAACGACGCGATGAACAGCAATACCGCTGCTCCGATCACCACGCCGTCGCCTCGAGTGAGGGAGCGGATATTCACTTCAGGTCCTTCGTCAGTCGTCTCGTCATCGGTGGAGGCGTTGCTGTCACCACGTTGCCATCAGGCCGTATGCCGCCATCAGGTCGCGGTGTGAAGCGCGGGGGTGACCCCTCATCGTAGGGACGACACTATCGCCCGTCCCGACAGGGTGTCCGCCGGGTGCAAGCCGTTGATCGTCACCCGTGCAGGAAACTCACGATTCCCTCAGAGATCCCACGCGCCGCCTTCTGTCGCCACGCGCTGTTGGTCAGCAACGCGGCGTCCTTGGTATCGCGCATGTTGCCGCACTCGATGAACACCTTGGGAACCGTTGACAGATTGAGACCGCCGAGATCCTTTCGGACCACGAGTCCGGTGCCTTCGCCGATGTAGTTGGAGGGCGCGCTGCCGGTCTCGCGGACGAAGTTGCCCGCGATGCGCTCACCCAACTCCTGGGACGGGGCGACGATCGCGCGGGTGTCCGCACCGCCCGCGTTGACGGACCCGGGCAGGATCACATGGAAGCCACGGTTGCCGACCGCCGAGCCGTCCGCGTGGATCGAGATCGCGGCGTCGGCGCGGGCCGTGTTGCCGATCCGGGCCCGCTCGTCGACGCACGGGCCCCAGGCGCGGTCACCGTCCTGGGTCAATTTCACCGTGGCGCCCTGCTGTTCGAGGATCGTCCGCAGCCGACGCGAGACGTCGAGCGTGAACCGGGCCTCCGCGTAACCCGCGTTGGTCGCCGTCCCCGTCGTGTCGCACTCCTTGCTGTTCGTGCCGATGTCCACCTTGCGGTTGATGTCGGCCGTGTGCTGGAAGTTGCCGGGGTTGTGCCCGGGGTCGATGACGACGACCTTGCCTTTGAGGGGGCCGGAGGCGGCGGGCTGGGACGAGGTGCCGGAGGAGGCGGAAGGGCTGGGGCTCGGCTTCTCGCCCGTACTCGACCCGCCGGCTGTCGGTGTCCGCGCTCCGGGGGGCGAGGGCGAGGACGCGGGCCCGGTGGCGGAAGGCGCCGCCGCCTTGTCGGACGTACCGCCGTCCCCCGAGTCCCCCACCGCCTGCCACACCAGCCATCCCACCAGCGCCCCCGGCACCAGCGCGGCGACCGCCACGGTCATCGGCCCGCGCCGGGAGCGGCGCGGGCGGGGAGGTTCGAAGTCAGGGCCTACGTATGACACGGCTGCCACCCTACTGGGCGTCCCCTGTGACCATGAGGTCCATGGCGGGCGAGTGAACGGCAGGCTGGAGGTCGTGAGGTCGGCGCTCGCCGCCGGGTCCGTGAGGCAGGTGTGAGGCGCCGGCCGATCCGGCGCCGCGTAAATCACGTGCTTGGCCAGGGCGGCCGCACTACGGTGGTCATCGTTCAGGTGCGCCGGTTGCGGCTACTTCTCCTGTCAAGAGAGCGACGCGGGTTCGAATCCCGCCGCCGGCCCCGGCCGGTGTCGTCCAGCGGCCCAGGACGCTACGTCGCCGCCGCCGATTTTGATCTCTGAACGCCGAGACGCGAGCCGCCCACCACGGGGGATCCAGGTGGGCGGCTCGGTCATGTCCGGTGAAATAGGGCAAAGCGTCAGAAGCTGCCGATGATCAACCAGGCGGCGATCCCGAGCACCGTCAGATATCCACCGATGGACAGCGTCTTCCCGAGCCCCTCACGGCCGGCGTTCTCGATCCACTGACCGATGATGCCGACCAGCGGCGCGCCGAAGACGATCAGGAGTATGCCGATCAAGAAGTCCATGGTCCGCCGCCCCTGGTTGAGATCGCTCCCCAGCGATCGAGGGGCCTGATCGTAGATCTCGGGCTCATCCCGGGGAAGCCCCTCGGCCTGCCTGTACGAGCCGAGCGGCGACCACTCCGTCACCGCAGGTCCGACACCATGGCGCACGGCCTCCTACGGCGCCGCCGACCGCGACTGCTCGAAGGGGTGATCACGTCGGCGTAGGCCGCGCGCAGGGCGGCGCCGGCGGCGTGGTCGACCGTAGCCGCCGCCGTCACGTAGCTCTGGACTGGCGGTGTCACAAGATCGGCTCCTGAGTGGTCTCAGCAGGTAAATCGGGACGCCGGCTGGTGAGTGCCGGCCTGTCCCGCTCAAAACGACGCCTGCGTCCGTCGCAGACGGAGCGGAGGGAGAAGGACTTCGTGAAGTTCCGTAGGAAAATCGCCGCGGTTACTGCCACTACCGTCATCGCAGGAGCCCTTGCCATCGGCGCCGCTGGGACCGCTTCTGCGGCTTCGGGGACGCTTGCCAAGTACAAGACGTTGCAGGAATGCCAGGAGATGAGGGCCCAGGCGGCGGCCGCATACCAGACCCTCGACTGGTGGTGCGAGGCAGTGGTGCCTGCCGCGTGGGCCCTGAAGTGGGAGACCAAGTAAGTTTGTACAGGCTAGCCCTGTTCCGGGCTCCTGGTTACTTTTTGCGTACTTTCTCTGGTTGTCGATGTTGCGCGCCATACCGGTAGTAGCAGGAAAGTGACCTTGCCCGCGGATGCTCCGGAATTCGTTCGATCAGGCAGCGCTTGAGTGGCGAAGTCGGCGTTCAGTTCCACAAGCAGGCGAACCGGCTCCTCGTGGATCTACGTCTGGAGATCCACGAGGGTGTGCCGTGTTCGGCGGAGGACCGGGAAACGGATGCAGGCCTCTCTGAACCAGCGATAGCCCGGGCGAGCGGGCGGGAGGGAAGATCGTGATTCTCCCGGCTCGCCTCGGGGCCAGGAACTACTGTCGCGAGCATGGTCGAACACGATGCCCTCGGCGCCACCCGCGAGGCTTACGACGCTGCTGCCCCCACCTATGTGCAGTTGTTCCGCGACACGCTGCGTGACAGGCCGCTGGACCGTGCGATCTTGGGTGCCTTCGCCGAGGTCGTCCGTGCGAGTGGGGACGGCCGGGTCGCGGACCTGGGGTGCGGTCCTGGCCATATCACTGCTTATCTTGATGAGTTGGGGCTGGCGGCGTTTGGTGTCGATGCCTCTCCTGCGATGATCGAGTTGGCTCGAGAGGCCTATCCGGGCCTGCGGTTCGACGTGGGCTCGATGGCCGCGTTGAACATCGCTGACGGCGAGCTGGGCGGCGTACTCTCCCGTTGGTCCATCATTCACACTCCGCCGCAGGAACTCCCCGTCATCCTGGCGGAGTTCCATCGTGTGCTGGCACCTGGCGGCCACCTTCTGGTCGGCTTTTCGGCAAGCGATGATCCGACTCATCCGACGCAGGTCTTCGATCACACAGTCGCGCCGGCCTATCGGTGGTGGCCTGATCACCTCGCCGCGATGCTGCGTAAGTCCGGGTTGGCCGAGGTGGCCCGGATGGTTCGCGAGCCTCAGCCCACCGACCGAAGGCAGTTCCAGGAGATTCAACTGCTCGCCCGCAAAGCGTAGGCAGGGGCTGCCCGATCGAATGGATCGCAGAGCCGCGAACAGCTCGTTCCATCGCTCGTCCGGCATCTGCCGGGGACGGCGAATCACCCGCAGCCACCCACCCCCCGACGCAGCAGGCGAATCGCCTGGATGCTCGGGTCAGTGCGAGGTGGGGCCGGGCCAGACGGCCGAGGCGTCGTCGCGGTGGGGGTCGGGCAGCCGAACGGGGCGGACGGGGACGGTACGTTCGCGGCCTTCGGTGACGGCCGTCCACCGGGCGGGATGGCCGGAGTAGCACAGGGTGGTCAGGGCGAAGACGCCGTCGGCGTAGACCTCGACGTACTCGCCGATGGTGAGGATGCGCAGGGCGGCGGCGGGTTCGGTCAGGGTGGTCTCGCCGAGCCGGGTCCCGTCGGGGCCGGTGACCCAGAGGTTCTTGCCGTCGCAGCCCACGGCGAGGGCGGGGCGGTCGCCGCCCGGGCCGTCGGTGCGCAGGGTGATCTCGACGGGTCCGGATATGTCGAGGTCGCCGACCGCGTGCAGGGTGGGGTGGTCCGTCTCCTCGCCGAGCCAGCGGTCCAGGCCGGGCCACCATTCGAGGCGGGGGGCCGAATCGGCGGGCGTGACAAGGGACTTGGGCTGGGCGAGCATGCCGCGGCAGCGGTCGCCGGTGTCGGTGAGGTCGACCTGGCGGGGGGTGGTGTGCAGGACGACGCGGGAGCCGTCGGGTGCGGCGATGACGCGCGGGGCGTAGGAGCCGGTCGGGCCGAGGGGGCCGCGCCGGGTCCAGGGGCCCCGCAGGCTCGGGGCGGTCCATGACTCGAAGCCGCGGGTGGCGCCGATGGAGCCGAGCAGCAGCCAGGTCCCGTCGTCGAGGCGTTCGAGGACCGGGCACTCCAACTCGTCGACGTCGCCGGGTGAGATGAGCGGCGGGTGGACCGTCCAGTGCTCCAGGTCGTCGGAGGTGGCCAGCGCCACGCAGCCGCTGACCTCCACCGGGAGGGAGGCGTCGCTGGCGCAGACGACCATGACCCAGCCGTCCGACTCGTCGTCCGGTACGACGAAGGGATCGCGCCAGCCCATGTGCTCGCCGGTGCGGTACCAGCGCGGGTCGGCTTCGACGACCGGCCCGGTGCCGTGGCGTCGCCAGCCCGTGCCGTCGGTGCGCTCCGAGTGGGCGAGGCCGACGGATTGGAGCGGCCAGCCGCCCGGTGTGAGGCCGGACACACCGGTGTAGAACATCGCCATTCCGTCGCCGTGCCGGAGGGGGTGCATGGTCCACACCGCCTGCTGGTCGAAGCGGCCGGGCAGGCCGTTGCCGAAGGCGGTGCCCTGGGGCTGCCAGTGGACCAGGTCGGTGGAGGTGGCCCGGCCGTAGGAGGTCTCCATCCGCAGATGGTCGAACTCCGGTGTCCAGGGGCCCTGCAGGTGCAGCACCGCGTAAGTGTCGTCCTCGTCACGCAGGAGGGCGAAGTCGTTCACGCAGAGGCCGGGCGGGGCGTATCGCATGCACAGTTCCTGTCGGCTCACAGCGCCCAAACGCGTGCGCTGATCATTGATTACAGCAAGCTCTGTTGAGAATCGGCCCAAGTAAATATGAACGCAAACGCTTGCGCAACAGCGGGCGCCGGTTTACGGTCACGTCACCCACAGATCACACCGATGTGAAACCGACGGGAGAAATGTGCTGTGACGGTCAGCATCACCGATGTCGCCCGCGCCGCCGGAGTCTCGGCATCCACCGTGTCCCGCGCACTGCGTGGCCGGCCGGGCGTGTCCGACGAGGTGCGCACACAGATCACGGCCGTCGCCGCCGAGCTGGGCTACACCGCGTCACGTTCGGCCTCCAGCCTGGCCAGCGGCCGCACCTTCACCATCGGGGTCGTCGTCCCGTACGTCGGCCGCTGGTTCTTCGGCACGGTGCTGGACGCCGCCGAGAAGGAGTTCAGCGCCGCCGGGTACGACGTCCTGCTGTACAACCTGGGATCGCCGGAGACACGCAAGCGCTTCTTCACCAAACTGCCCGTCCGCAAGCGGGTGGACGCCGTGCTGTCGCTGCTGATCCCCGACGGAGAGGAGTCCGCCGCGCTGCGCTCGCTGGGGGTTCCGCTGGCCAGCACCGTCGGCGGTGCCCGGCCCGGTTTCACCGTGGTCGGCATCGACGACCGGGTCGGCGCGGAAAGTGCCGTACGGCACCTGGTCAACCTCGGCCACCGACGGATCGGGATGATCAGCGGGACCAGCGGGCCACTGCACTGGACCACTCCGCTCGAGCGGCGTCAGGCGTACCTGGACGTCCTGGCCGAGGCCGGGATAGAGCACGACTCGGCCCTGGAGGCGGACGGCGACTACACCGTCGAGGGCGGTGAGCGGGCCATGACCGAGCTGCTGGCCGCCGCGCGCCCGCCGACCGCGGTGTTCGCGCAGTCCGACGAGATGGCGATGGGCGCGCTGCGCGCCCTGCGCCGCCACCGGCTGAGGGTGCCCGACGACGTGTCCGTCATCGGTTTCGACGACCACGAACTCGCCGATGTGGTCGGGCTGACCACCGTCGCCCAGCCGGTCGCCGGTCAGGGCGCCGAGGCCGCCCGGCTGCTGCTGCGGCAGCTGGACGAGCCGGACGCCGAACCGCGCGGACATGTGCGGATGCCCATCCGCGTCGTCCTGCGTGAGACCACCGCCCCGCCGCGCCCGCGCGGCCCGCAGTAACCCCAACCCCTTGAACCCCACACCCCCACGCCGTCCCAGTACGTCCGCACTTCACACCCTCGTCACAGCAATGAACGCACGGAGGCACAGACCGATGAGCTCGAGAAACAGCAGGTTCCGCCGCACCTCTTGTACGGGCCTCGCCCTCGCTCTGCCCCTGGCGGCGTTGGCCGCCTGTGGCGGGGGCGGCAGCACGAACTCCTCCGCGGAGGCCGGCAGCGGCAAGGGCACCATCAGTGTCTGGGCGCACCAGGGTCAGAAGAGCGAGGCCGCCGCGCTGCAGGCCGCGGTGAAGTCGTTCAACTCCTCTCAGAGCAAGGTCAAGGCCGAGCTGAAGCTGATTCCCGAGAGCGACTACACCAAGACCATCACCACCACGGACGCCTCCCAGCTGCCGGACGTGATGGAGTTCGACGGCCCGACGATGGCGAACTTCGTCTACAACAAGAAGCTCGCCGCGATCGACTCCTACGTCTCCGTCAAGACCCTCGCCAACGCCACCGCCGCAAGCAAGGCACAGGGCGAGATCGGCGGCAAGCACTACGGCCTGGGCATGTTCGACTCCGGGCTCGGCATGTACGGCAACAAGAAGCTGCTGGACGAGGCCGGGGTGAAGTACCCGAAGAGCCTGTCCGACGGCTGGACGGCGGACCAGTTCACCGCCGCGCTCAAGGCGCTCAAGGCCAAGGACTCCGACGGCAAGACCCTCGACCTCCAGGAAAGCGTCGGCTACGCCAAGGAATGGGGCACCTACGGCTTCGCCCCGATCGTCTGGTCGGCCGGCGGCTCGCTCATCAAGGGCGGCAAGGCGGAGGGTGCCCTCGACACCCCCGCTGTGGTCTCCGCCATGAAGACCTTCCAGTCCTGGAAGACGTACGTCGACCCCAACACCGACGGCAACGCCTTCGCCAAGGGCCGCGTCGCCCTGAGCTGGGTCGGCCACTGGATGTACCCCACCTACAGCGAGGCCCTCGGCGACGACCTCGTCGTGCTGCCGCTGCCCGACTTCGGCAACGGCCCCAAGACCGGTCAGGGCTCATGGGCCTGGGGCATCGGCGCCGACACGAAGAACGCCAAGGCGGCGGGCGCGTTCATGGACTACCTCCTCGACGACACCAACGTCACCGCCATGACGACGGCCAACGGCGCCGTGCCCGCCACCGAGACCGCCCTGGCCAAGAGCCCCCTGTACAAGCAGGGCGGCCCGCTCCAGCTCTTCGCCGACCAGCTGGCCCAGCCCTGCGGCGACAGCGACATCGCCAAGTCCTGCGTCGCCGTCACCCGCCCGGTGACCGCCGGATACCCCGTCATCACCTCGAAGTTCAGCGAAGCCCTCAGCGGCATCTATGGCGGCGCCGACCCGAAGAGCGCCCTGGAGAAGGCCGCCCGCGCCATCGACCAGGACTTCTCCGACAACGCCGGCTACGAGATCCCGTAGGACCCATCGGCAGGGGCGGGCTCGCGCGAGCGGCGCCCGCCCCCGGCCGGGAACAGGACCCACCCGTGAAATCCGTCGAAACCGCGCACGCCGCGCCCCCCGACCCGGAACAGGCCCCGCCCGTGACACATATGAAGCCCGCGAGGCCGGCGCGAACGGTGCGAAAGAACCGCGACTGGGTGCACGGACTGCTGATGTCCACCCCGGCCGTCGTTGGACTCATCGCCTTCGTCGGCATCCCGTTCGGCTATGCAGTCGTCCTCTCCTTCTACAACGTGCGTCTCGGCTCCCCGCTGGAGCCGTCCTTCTTCGGCCTGGAGCAGTACCGGCGCCTGTTCACCGACCCGGACCTGTCCGGCCCGTTCCTGCGGGCCCTGCTCAACAACCTGACCTTCGCCGTGGTCGTCGTACCCCTGCAGACCGGCCTCGCGCTCGGGCTGGCGATCCTGCTCAACCGCAAGCTCAAGGCCATCGGCCTGTTCCGGTCCTTCTTCTTCATGCCGGTCGTCTTCCCCATGGCGCTGGTCGCCGTGATCTGGCGGCTCATCCTCAGCCGCAGCGACCAGGGCATGCTCAACTCGGCCCTGAACGCGGTGAGCTTCGGCAACTGGGGCGCCTTCGACTGGCTCGGCGACGGTGTCACCGCCATGGCCTCGATCATCGTGCTGTCCGTCTGGCAGGGCGTCGGCTTCCAGATGGTCATCCTGCTGGCCGGCCTCCAGGGGATCTCCGGTGAGCTCTACGAAGCCGCCGAACTCGACCGCGCCTCCCGCTGGCAGCAGTTCCGCCACGTCACCCTGCCCGGCATCCGCGACACCCTCGTCTTCGTCGTGATGCTCACCTCGGTGCTCTCCTTCCGGGTCTTCGACCAGGTCTACGTCCTCATCCGCGGCGGTGGACTCGACGAGGACGCCACCCGCACCGTGATGTACCAGGCCGTCACCACCGCCTTCGACCAGAACAACATCGGCCAGGCATCCGCGATCACCGTCGTCTTCTTCCTGATCGTCGTCGCCCTGACCCTCATCCAGCGCCGCGTCGTCCGGCCCGAGAACACCTGAAACGGGGCCTGACACATGACCCGCACCCCGCTGCGCCGCTTCCTCGACTACGCCGTACTCAGCGTCCTGGCATTCATCTTCGTGCTGCCCGTCCTCTATCTGCTCATGGGCAGCCTCAAGCCCTCCGACGAAGTCCTCAACGGCCTCTCCGGCTTCCTCCCCACCCACCTGTCCTTCGACAACTACTCCGCCGTCCTGGACAGTCTCAACTCCGACAGCACCGGCTACTTCTGGCGCTTCATGGGCGTCTCGATTCTGCTGGCCGTCGTGGTCGTCACGGGTGGCCTGTTCGTCAACTCCATGGCGGCGTACGGCCTGTCACGGCTGAAGTGGCGCGGCAGGGAGGCGGTCTTCACCCTCGTCCTGCTCCTGATGCTGGTCCCGTTCGAGTCCGTGGCCGTCCCGCTCTTCTACATGTTCAACGGCCAGCGCAACACGCTCTTCATCCAGGCGATCCCCTTCATCGCCAACGCCTTCTCGGTCTACCAGTTCCACACGTTCTTCCGCTCGATCCCGCCCAGCATCGAGGAAGCCGCCCGGATCGACGGCGCCGGACCGTGGCGCACCTTCTTCGCCATCATCGTCCCGATGAGCAAGCCCGCGTTCGCCTCCGTCGCGATCCTCACCTTCCTCACCCAGTGGGGCTCGTTCCTGTGGCCGGTGCTGATGGTCTCCGACCCGGCGGTACGTCCGCTGCCGCTGGAAATGAGCGTCTTCCAGGGCCAACTGCCCCCCGACTGGGGTCAGATCCTCGCCTTCGGTGTACTCCTCGTCCTGCCCGTCCTCGTGGTCTTCGCGTTCTTCCAGCGCTGGTTCGTCCAGGGAGTAGCCAGCTCCGCCGTCAAGGGCTGAGCAGCCGCTCGGTCCCTCAGCCCCCCGGCCCCGTCCGCCGCAGCACCCGCAGCGAGTCCGTCGCCGAGATCTCCGTGAACGCGCCGGAGGCCAGCGCGCGGAGGTAGACGCGGTACGGGGCCTGGCCGGTGAATTCGTCGGCGGGGTTCGGGAAGACGTCGTGGATCACGAGGAGGCCGCCTTCGGCGACGTGGGGCGCCCAGCCCTCGTAGTCGCCGTTCGCGTGCTCGTCGGTGTGGCCGCCGTCGATGAAGACGAAACCGAGGGGGCTCTGCCAGAAGGCGGCGATCTGCGGGGAGCGGCCGACGACCGCGACCACGTGGTCCTCCAGGCCTGCCCGGTGGAGGGTGCGGCGGAAGGTGGGGAGGGTGTCCATGCGGCCGAGTTCGGGGTCGACGGTGGACGGGTCGTGGTAGTCCCAGCCGGGCTGCTGCTCCTCGCTGCCCCGGTGGTGGTCGACCGTGATCGCGGTCACCCCGGCCGCGCGCGCCGCGTCCGCGAGCAGGATCGTGGAGCGGCCGCAGTACGTGCCGACCTCCAGGAGGGGCAGTCCGAGTCGGCCCGCGTCGACCGCCGCCTCGTACAGCGCGAGTCCCTCGCCGAGCGGCATGAACCCCTTGGCGGCCTCGAAGGCGGCGAGGATCTCCGGCTTGGGTGTCGCGGGCATGGGTCCTCCAGGTCGTGCGGGTGACAGTTCGTACAGGCGAGGGGGGCGCCCCATGATGCACGACACCCCCGGCGCGGGGGCGACGGGGGTGTGCTGCGCGAGAGAGGGGGCTGTTACGCCCGTACGGTCTCGCTCGGCAGCGGCAGGTCCACGTCCACCGGACGGTCGTCGCCGGTGTGTGTCGCCGAGGAGGCGAGCGGGTCGTGGCCGGTGGCCTTGGCGGCGAGGACGTACGCGCCCTCGGCGGGGACGGCGAGCGCGTAGCTGCCGTCCGTCGCGGAGAGGGTGGCGCCGGCCTGGCGGCCGCGTCGGTCGATCAGGGTGACCTTGGCGCGGGCGACCGGGTCGCCGTCGGCGTCCAGGACCCGGCCGCGGAAACCTCCGCCGAGGATCTCGTGGGCGCGCTCCAGGGCGGCGTCCTCCTCGCTGCTGGCGCGCAGCTGCGGCTTGGCCGCCCGGCGGCGGCCCGGCAGGAGCAGGGCGAAGAGCAGGCCGACCAGGACCGCGCCGGCGGCGATCAGGAAGGAGACCCGGAAGCCGTGCATGGTCGGGATCGCGACGCCGCCGACGTCATTGGCCGTGTTGGCGAGCACCATGCCGATGACCGCGCTCGACACCGACGTACCGATGGAACGCATCAGGCTGTTGAGGCCGTTGGCCGCGCCCGTCTCCGACGCGGGGACGGAGCCGACGATCAGGGCGGGGAGCGAGGAGTACGCGAGGCCGATACCCGCGCCCAGGACGACCGCGATCACGATGGTCTGCCAGGCGGCGTTCATCAGGCCGAGGCCGGCGCCGTAGCCGATCGCGATGATCAGCATGCCGATGATCAGCGTGACCTTGGGGCCGTACTTGGCGGAGATGCGGGCGTAGATCGGGGCGGTGAACATCATCGTCAGGCCGAGCGGCGCCACGCACAGGCCCGCGACCACCATCGACTGGCCGAGGCCGTAGCCGGTGGCCGTCGGCAGCTGGAGCAGCTGGGGCAGGACGAGCGAGACGGCGTAGAAGGCGACACCGACCATGATCGAGGCGAGGTTGGTGAAGAGCACCGAGCGGCGGGCCGTGGTGCGCAGGTCCACCAGCGGGGCCTTGACGCGCAGCTCCATCACGCCCCACAGGACGAGGACGGCGAGCGCCGCTCCGAACAGGCCGAGCGTGGTGCCCGAGGTCCAGCCCCAGTCGCTGCCCTTGGTGATCGGCAGCAAAAAGAGGACGAGGCCCGCGGAGAGGCCTATCGCGCCCAGGACGTCGAAGGTGCCCTCGGCGCGCATCGGGGATTCCGGTACGGCGACCAGGGTCAGGACGATCGAGGCGACGCCGAGTCCGGCGGCGAGGAAGAACAGGGCGTGCCAGTCGGCGTGCTGCGCGACCAGGGCCGCGACGGGCAGCGCAAGTCCGCCGCCGACGCCGATCGAGGAGCTCATCAGGGCCATCGCCGAGGGGAGCTTCTCGCGGGGCAGCATGTCGCGCATCAGGCCGATGCCGAGCGGGATGGCGCCCATGGCGAAGCCCTGCAGGGCACGGCCGCCGATCATCACGAGCAGTTCACTCGTGAATCCGGCGATCAGCGAGCCGACGACCATGACGGACAGGCTCAGCAGCAGCATGCGCCGCTTGCCGTAGAGGTCGCCGAGGCGGCCCATGATCGGTGTCGCCACGGCTCCCGCGAGCAGTGTCGAGGTCATCACCCAGGTGGCGTTGCTGGGCGCGGTGCCCAGCAGCTCCGGCAGGTCCTTGATGACAGGGACGAGCAGGGTCTGCATCACCGCGACAACGATGCCCGCGAAGGCCAGCACCGGCACGATCGCGCCGCTGGGCCTCCGGATGGGCTGGTCGTTCGTCGTGTGCGTCATTGAGTAAGGCCTCCAGGCCGGACGAAGAAGAGGGAGAAGGGTGATCCGTGCGGGATACGTGTAATCAGAACCCGGTGCGCCTGGGCAACTATTCCGATGCTTCGGCGAACTAACAAAAACTTGACCCTCCCATGGGTATCTGACCTACCGTCAAAGTAGAACGTGTTCTAATCTGCCGTCATCCGAGGCCGGGAGGACACGATGAAGGCGTACGTCGTCGGGGTCGGCATGACGAAGTTCGAGAAGCCGGAGACCCGGGAGTGGCAGTACTGGGACATGGCGAAGGAGGCGGGCGCGGGCGCCCTCGCCGACGCCGGGATCGGGTACGAGCGCGTGCAGCAGGTGCCCGTCGGCTACTGCTTCCAGGCCTCCACCGCCGGCCAGCGCGCCGCCTACGAACTGGGCCTGACCGGCGTGCCCGTCTACAACGTGAACAACAACTGCGCGACCGGCGCGAGTGCCCTGATGCTGGCGCGGCAGTTCGTCGAGGGCGGGGGATCGGACTGCGTCCTGGCCCTGGGCTTCGAGAAGATGAAGAAGGGGGCGCTGGGCGGCGGAGCCGACGGCGGGGACTTCGCGACATCCCCGGTGGCCCGCCATTACGCCGTCATGGCCGCGCGGCACGGCTTCGAGATGTCCCCGCCCACCGCGCAGATCTTCGGCGCCGCGGCGCGCGAGCACATGGAGAAGTACGGGACCACCGAGGCGCAGCTCGCCGCCGTCGGCGCCAAGAACCACCGGCACTCGGCGAACAACCCGTACGCCCAGTTCCAGGACGTGTACGAGGTCGACGACATTCTCGCCGCCCGGGTCGTGCACCGGCCGCTGACGAAACTCCAGTGCTCACCCACCTCGGACGGGGCCGCCGCCGCGGTCGTCGTGTCCGAACGGTTCGTCGAACGGCACGGGCTGGGGGAGCGGGCCGTGGAGATCGTCGCGCAGGCGATGACCACGGACACGGAGGAGTCGTTCGCGTCCGGCTCGTGCATCGACGTCGTCGGCCGGCCGATGTCGCGCGAGGCCGCGCGCCAGGTGTACGAGCGGTCCGGACTCGGCATCGACGACGTGGACGTCGTAGAACTGCACGACTGCTTCTCCATCAACGAGCTGCTGACCTACGAGGCCCTCGGGATGTGCGAGGAGGGCGGGTCCGGCGAGCTCGTCGAGTCGGGGGCCACGACGTACGGCGGACGGTGGGTGGTGAACCCGTCCGGCGGGCTGATCTCCAAGGGGCATCCACTGGGGGCGACCGGGATCGCCCAAGTGGCCGAGCTGGTATGGCAGTTGAGGGGAGAGGCGGGCGGCCGGCAAGTGGCGGGTGCGCGGGTCGGGCTGGCCCACAACATCGGGCTGGGCGGGGCGGCGGTGGTGACGATGGTGCGGGTGTAGGTCTTCCGGCGCAGGGCGGAATGCGGCGAAATCCTGATGCCAGGACCGTAGAGCGGTTGAGAGCATGACATCCATGCTGCGAGCCGCTGAAGACACCCGGACATCAGGTCGTACGGCGCCGCCCATGTGGGTGGTGGTCGCCCTCGCGTGCGCCGGACAGTTCCTCGTCGTGCTCGACGTCTCCGTCGTCAACGTGGCGTTGCCGTCCATGCGGACCGACCTGGGGCTGAGCACGGCCGGCCTGCAGTGGGTGGTGAACGCGTACGCGATCGCCTTCGCCGGGTTCATGCTGCTCGGCGGGCGGGCCGGTGATCTGTACGGGCGCAAGCGGATGTTCCTGGTCGGGCTCGCGCTGTTCACGCTGGCCTCGGTGGGCGGCGGGCTCGCCCAGGAGGGCCCGCAGCTGCTGGTCGCGCGGGCCGTGCAGGGGTTGGGGGCCGCGGTGCTCGCCCCCTCGACGCTGACGATTCTCACCTCGGCCGTCCCGGAGGGCGCCGCACGGGCGCGGGCCATCGCGACCTGGACCGCGGTCGGCGCCGGGGGCGGCGCGGCGGGCGGGCTGGTCGGCGGACTGCTGGTGGACGGGCTGTCCTGGCGGTGGGTCCTGCTGATCAACGTGCCGATCGGCGCGGTGGTGCTGGCCGGCGCCGCACGATGGCTCGCGGAGAGCCGGGCGGGGAACGGGCGGCGGCTCGATCTGCCGGGCGCGCTGCTGGTGACGGCGGGGCTCGCGATCCTCGCGTACGGGATCGTGCAGACCGAGGCGGAGGGGTGGGCGGCGGCCGCGACCCTCGTACCGCTGTGCGCCGGGCTCGCGCTGATCGGCCTCTTCCTCCTCGTCGAGGCCCGCACCAAGGCGCCGCTGATGCCGTTGAAACTGTTCGGTGTGCGGGCGGTGTCCTCGGCCAACGCGGCCATGTTCCTCTGCGGCTCAGCGATGTTCTGCATGTGGTACTTCATGACGCTGTACGCGCAGAACGTGCTCGACTACTCGCCGCTCGGCGCCGGGGTCGCGCTGGTGCCGAGCGCGCTGGCCGTGGTCCTCGGATCGAAGCTCGCGCCGCGGCTCATGCGGGTGGCCGGGGCGCGCACCGTCGCGGTCGTCGGGACGCTGGTCGCCGCGGCGGGCTTCGGCTGGCAGTCGACGATGACGGCCGACGGGACGTATCTCAACGCCATTATGTTCCCGGGCGTCCTGATGATGCTGGGCGCGGGCCTCGCCGCGACCCCACTCGCCGCGCTCGCCACCTCGGGCGCCGCTCCGGAGGACGCCGGCCTGGTGTCGGGCCTGGTCAACACCTCCCGCACGATGGGCGGTTCACTCGGACTCGCCGTCATGTCGACCATCGCGGCGGCCCGTACGGGGAGCGGCTCGTCGGGGGAGGCACTGACGGCGGGGTACGCGCTGGCCTTCCGCACGGGAGGGGTCGTACTGCTCGTCGGGACGGTGCTGATGCTGCTGTGGCTGCCGGGACGGACGTCCGCGTCGGCGACGAAGTGACGCGGGAGGGGGCGGGGGCGCGGGGCCCGGCTCCGAGGCTAAAGCCACCCCTGCCGGCGGGCCTCCCGCATCGCCTCCATGCGGTTGCGGGTGCCTGTCTTGCCGATCGCGGAGGAGAGGTAGTTGCGGACGGTGGACTCGGAGAGGTGGAGCTTCGCGGCGATGTCGGCGACGGTGGCGCCGTCCACCGAGGCTTTCAGTACGTCGCATTCACGGGTGGTGAGCGGATTGGGTCCGGCGCTCAGCGCGGCCGCGGCGAGCGCCGGATCGATCACGGTCTCGCCGGTCAGCACCCGCCGGATCGCCTCGGCCAGTTCCTCCACGGGCCCGTCCTTCACCAGGAACCCCGCGGCGCCCGCCTCCATGGCGCGCCGCAGATACCCGGGCCGTCCGAAGGTGGTGAGGATCAACACCCGGCAGTCGGGCGCCTGTTCGCGCAGTTCGGCGGCGGCGTCCAGTCCGCTCATGCCGGGGAGTTCGATGTCCAGCAGGGCCACGTCCGGCCGGTGCGTCAGCGCGGCGTCCACGATGGCGTCGCCCGCCGCCACCTGGGCGACGACCTCGATGTCCGGTTCCAGCCCCAGCAGCAGGGCGAGCGCGCCCCGCATCATGCGCTGATCCTCGGCGAGCAGGACGCGCACGGACTTCGCGGGGCGGTGGTCCTGCGGCATCTCGTTCACCGGGCAAGCGTATGCCGCGGGGGTGCGTTCTCCCGGCGTGCGTGCGTGGGGTGGGGCGGGCGCGGAGCGCACCGGTCTGCTTCGCGGCGGGCGGCCCGGTCTGCTTCGGCCTGGGGACGGCCCGGTCTGCTTCGGCCCGGGGGCGAGCCTCCGGTGCCGTGCTGCCTCCCGGCGCCGGTCACGCCGCTCACGCCGCTCACGCTCACGCCCGTTGTCCGGAGGTTCCTCTCGGCTCCGCCAGGTCCGTCAACTCGCTGTCTTCCACGGGAAGCTCAGCCATGACCGTGAAGCCGCCACGGGTACCCGGTCCCGCCTCCAGGGAGCCGCCCGCCGTGGCGAGGCGTTCGGTGAGGCCCTTCAAGCCGGTACCGGCGGTACCGCCGACGCCGTCGATGCAGTCCACGGGGCGCTGGATGGAGACGCCGGTGCCGTTGTCGGTGATGGTCAGGCGGACGCGTTCGGGGGTGCCGGCGAGGGTGATCTCGCAGTGGGTCGCGCCGCTGTGCCGGACGACGTTGGTGACCGCCTCGCGGAGCACCCAGCCGAGGAGGGCCTCGGTCTGGGGGGCGAGGGGCGGGCCGGACTGCCGTACCACCGGGTCGACCCCCACCGCGGACAGCGCGGAGCGGGCGCGGTCCAGTTCCGTGGCGAGGCTGCCCTCGCGGTAGCCGGTGACCGCCTCGCGGATCTCGGTCAGGGCCTGGCGGCCGACCGACTCGATGTCCGTGACTTGGACGAGGGCCGCCTCCAGGTCCCGGTGGGCGAGCCGCCGGGCCGCCTCCGACTTCACCACGATCACCGACAGGGTGTGGCCGAGCAGGTCGTGCAGATCGCGGGAGAAACGCAGGCGTTCCTGCTCGACGGCACGCCGGGCCAGCTCCTCGCGGGCCGCGCGCAGTTCCCGTACCGCTTCGGCGAGGGAGAGGATCGCGGCTGTCACCATGGTGGACAGGAAGGTGCCGTACGCGATGTTGACCGCGTCCCAGCCGTCCCGGACGGCGGAGACGACACCCGCCAGCGCGCTCAGGCCGAGACCGGCCCTGCCGAGCCACGGGCCGCGCAGGATCGCCCCCGTCGCCAGGCCCAGCAGGGGGAAGAACAGCAGCCAGCTGCCGCCGTAGCCGATGGCGAGAACGCAGGTCACCGCGGCCATCAGGGCGAGCGCCAGGCGGGTGGAGCGGGCCTCGCGGGCCTCCTTCACGAAGGCGCGGAACACGACGTAGATGTAGAGGGAGTTGAAGGCGAGCAGGCCCAGGCCGCCGATCCAGGGGTTGGGGGTCTTGCCCTGGAAGAGGTTGGAGAAGGCGCCCATGCCCATCAGAAGCCAGGGCAGCAGGGTGAAGCCGGTGGGCGGCGGGCCCGGGTTCTCGGGCCGCTTCCCGGTCCTGCTCGCGGTCAGCTGGTCATCCTTGAACCTCTTCCTGTCACCCTTCCACTGCCGCCGTGCCTCCCCCCACGCGTCCATCCGGCAAGTCGCGCCGCGTATCCATGACATCTCTGCGCTCCAGTCTCCGCTCCCGGTTCAGACGGACCGCGCGGCCCTGCGGTACGAGACCACAGCGTACGAACCGAAGGCCAGCAGCCAGCCGGTGAGGACCGTGACCGCGGCGAGCGTCGGCGCGCCACCGTCGGCGACGGACGTGCCGAGCTCGGCGAACCGGTTCGTGGGGGTGTAGGCGGACAGGGACCGCAGCCAGCCGGGGAAGAGGTCGAGCGGGAACCACAGGCCGCCCACCACCGAGAGCCCCAGGTTGCACACCATGTTCGCGACCCCGGTCGCCTGCGCGGTCAGCCGGTAGCCGTTGCCGAGGCCGAGCAGCGTGAAGGGGACCGAACCGAGCCACAGCAGCACCGCGATCGCGGCCCACTGCCAGACGTCCAGCCGTACGCCGTTGACCAGACCGCCCGCCGCCAGCACCGCGGCGATCGCGGGCAGCACGGTCACCGAGCCGGTCAGCGCCCGCCCCAGCACCACCTCGCGCGGTGTCATCGGTGTCACCCGTAGCTGCCGCAGCCAGCCGATGACCTTGTCCTCGGCGACCCCGCCCCCGGTGTTCAGGGCCGAGCCCACCGCGCCGTACGCGGCCATGCCGACCATGGACGCGGTCTTCCAGCCGCCGTCGTCACCGCCACCGAGGTTGGTGAAGAGGAGGTACATCATCACCGGCATCGCGATGCCGCCGATCACGAAGCCGGTGTCGCGCAGCGTCCGGCGCACTTCGAGCCGCAGATAGTCCAGCATCACACCGTCTCCGAAACGCTTGAAAGACCGCTTGAGGGATCACTTGAGGGAACGCTTGAGGGAACGCTTGAGGGAACGCTTGAGGGAACGCTTGAGGGAACGCTTGAGGGAACGCTTGAGGGATCACGCGAAGTGAGTGCCAGGAACGCTTCGTCCAGCGACGCGGGTGCGACCTCCAGGCCGCGTATCGCCCCCAGTCCGGCCAGCGCGATCACCGTCGCGTCCGAGTCGTCCGTCCGCAGCCGGGCCCGGTCCCCGCGCACCTCCACGCAGACCACGCCGGGCAGCAGCGCCAGGCCCTCCGTGCCGCGTCCCGCGAGGTCGAAGGAGACCAGATTGCCGCCCACCGCCCGCTTGAGCCGCTCCCCGGTGCCGTCGGCGACGATCCGGCCGCGATCGATGACGACGATCCGGTCGGCGTGCGCGTCGGCCTCCTCCAGGTAGTGCGTGGAGAACAGGACGGTGTGGCCGCGGCGGGCGTACGCCCGCATCGAGTCCCAGAACGCGTGCCGTGCCTCCACGTCCAGCGCGGCGGTCGGCTCGTCGAGCACGATCAGCTCGGGGTTCCCGGCGAGTGCCACCGCGAACCGCACGCGCTGTGCCTGCCCGCCGGACAGCCGGTCGACGCGTCGCCCCGCCAGCTCCTCGATGCCCGCCAGCCGCAGCGCGTCGGCGACCGGCAGCGGCGCCGGATAGCGGCCCGCGACGAACGAGACCAGCTCCCGGACGGTGACGCGGGGCACCGGCCGCGCCTCCTGCAACATCGCGCCGACCCGCCCGGCGCGCACCGCCTCCTCCGGGCGCCCGCCGAACAGCGCGACCGATCCCTCGTCGGGCTCGTCCAGGCCGAGCAGCAACGAGATCGTCGTCGACTTGCCCGCGCCGTTGCGCCCGAGCAGCGCGACCGTCTCACCCCGCGCCATGTCGAGGTCCACTCCATCGACGGCGCGCACCGCGCCGAACGTCTTGACCGCCCCCGTGAAGGACACCGCCGGCGGCCTCCCAGTTGTCTTCGTCATGGGTACGACGTTAGGGATCGGGGGCCGGGGTCCGGCAGATGCGCTTGTACGGGATCGGGCGGGACAAATGTCATGGGCGCACACCCGGAGCCGCACGGGATCTGACATGCCGTCAGGAGTCTTCACAAGTACTGGGCGCTGGGCTATACAGGGGGTCGCCGGACTGGAACGCGTTCTAGAGGACTGTCAGGGGCGGGTTCCGTGGCCCAGTGTCGACCTCGGTGCGGCCGACGGTGCGGACGGTCGCGCCGAGGTCTCTCGCGCTAGTGATCAGGAGCCCCATGCCCATTGACGCCGCCAAGGCCGTCGCCGCCGAGCCCCGCAGCGGCGAGATCACCTGGGATCGCAAGGACGTCCAGCTCTATCACCTGGGCCTCGGCGCGGGCGTCCCCGCGACCGACCCCGACGAGCTGCGCTACACCCTCGAATCCAGGCTGCACGTCCTGCCGAGCTTCGCGACCGTCGCGGGCGCGGGCTCACCGGGCGTGATCAGCGGCCTGTCCATGCCCGGAGTCGATGTCGACCTCGCCCGCGTCCTGCACGGCGGCCAGCGCGTCGAACTGCACCGCCCGATCCCGGTCGAGGGCAAGGCCGTGGCCACAGGGCGCATCGCCGCCGTGTACGACAAGGGCAAGGCCGCGGTCCTGGTCATGCGCACCGAGGTCGCCGACGCCGAGGGTCCGTTGTGGACGAACGACGCCCAGATCTTCGTACGGGGAGAAGGGGGGTGGGGCGGCGACAGGGGTCCGTCCACGCGCCTCGAACCGCCGACGGGCGAGCCCGACCGGACCGTCGAGCGGCCGATCCGCGAGGACCAGGCCCTCCTCTACCGGCTCTCCGGTGACCTCAACCCGCTGCACGCCGACCCCGAGTTCGCCAAGCTCGCCGGGTTCGACCGGCCGATCCTGCACGGGCTGTGCACCTACGGGATGACGCTCAAGGCGGTCGTCGACACGCTGCTCGGCGGGGACGTGACGCGCGTCCGCTCGTACACCACGCGTTTCGCCGGTGTCGTCTTCCCCGGCGAGACCCTGCGCATCCGGATGTGGCAGGGCGGTGGCAGTGGCGGGGTCCGGGTGGCGGTGAGCGCGGTCGAACGGGGCGACGCGCCGGTGCTGGCCGACACGATCGTCGAACACTCCTGAGCCCAGCACGAGCACGAGCAGTACGAGTACTACGAGTACTACGAGTACTACGAGTACTACGAGTACTACGAGTACGTCCGAGGGGATTTCCGAGGGGAGCCGCACCATGCGCGCAGCCGTACAGCACGAGATAGGTCAGGACAAGCTCGACGTCGTCGACGACATCGAGGCGGTGGGCTTCGGGCCGGGCAGGGTGCGGATCCGGGTACGGGCCACGGGGCTGTGCCACTCGGACCTGTCCGCGATGAGTGGCGTGCTGCCGCAGCCCGCGCCGTTCGTGCCCGGTCACGAGGGCGCGGGCGAGATCCTCGAGGTCGGCGAAGGCGTCACCCACCTCAAGCCCGGTGACCGGGTCGTCGTCTGCTGGCTGCCGGCCTGCGGCTCCTGTCCGGCCTGCAAGCGCGGCCAGAGCCAGCTGTGCCTGGCCGGGTTCATGAACGCCGGCACACCCAACTTCAAGCGGCCCGCCGGAGATGTCTTCGGCTTCGCCGGGACCGGAACCTTCACGGAAGAGGTGGTGGTCGACGCGGCCTCCGCCGTACCGATCCCGGACGACGTGCCCTTCGACATCGCGGCCCTCATCGGCTGCGGGGTCACCACCGGACTCGGCGCCGCGCTCAACACCGCGGACGTGGAAGCCGGTTCGTCGGTCGCCGTGATCGGCTGCGGCGGCGTCGGCATCTCCGCGATCCAGGGCGCGCGGCTCAAGGGCGCCGCCGAGATCGTCGCCGTCGACCCGGTCGACTCGCGCCGCGAGGCCGCGCTCAAGTTCGGTGCCACGAAGGCGGTTTCGCCGGACGAGCTGCCCGACGCCAAGCAGCAGATCACCGGCGGCGAGGGCTTCGACTACGTCTTCGAGGTCGTCGGCCGCTCCGCCACCGCCCGCACCGCCTACGAGAACACCCGCCGTGGCGGCACCCTGGTCATCGTCGGCGTGGGCGCCATGGACGACTTTCTCCAGCTCAACATGTTCGAGCTGTTCTTCGACGAGAAGCGGATCCTGCCCTCGATGTACGGCGGCGGCGACGTCCTGCGTTCGTACGAGCGGACCGTCGCCCTGTGGCGCGCGGGCCGCATCGACCTGGAGAGCCTGATCACCCACCGGGTGCCGCTGGCCGGGATCAACGAGGCCCTCGACCAGATGCGGACGGGTGTCGCGCTGCGTACGTGCATCGAGATGTGATCCGCCAACTCTCCTGACCGGAAGGGTCCTTGATGTCACTGCCACTTGAGGGGCTCACCGCGATCGTCACCGGCGCGGGCCGCGGACTCGGCCGGGCCGAGGCACTGGAACTGGGCCGGCTCGGCGCGGCCGTCGTCGTCAACGACTACGGGCAGCCCGGGCGGGACGGCTCCGGCGAGGCGTCCGCCACGCCCGCCGAGCAGGCCGCCGCCGAGATCCGTGCCGCGGGCGGCCGCGCCGTCGCCCATACCGGGGACGTCTCCGACCACGAACAGGCCCGCGCACTCGTCCAGTTGGCGGTGGACGAGTTCGGGAAACTCGACATCCTGGTCAACAACGCGGGCATCCTGCGCGACCGGATGATCTTCTCGATGTCCGAGGGCGAGTGGGACTCGGTCATCAAGGTCCATCTGAAAGGCCACTTCAACACGACCCACTTCGCCTCCGCGCACTGGCGGGCGCGGTCCAAGGCGGCGGACGGGCCGGTGTACGGGCGGATCGTGAACACCTCGTCGGAGGCGTACCTCGCGGGCTCGGCGGGACAGCCCAACTACGCCGCGGCGAAAGGCGGGATCGTCGGCCTGACGACCTCGACCGCCCTCGCCCTCGCGAAGTACGGCGTGACGGCGAACGTCATCTGCCCACGCGCCCGGACCCGGATGACGGAGGATGTGTTCGCCGGTTTCGCGGAGCCCGACGGGGGGCTCGACGAGGGACTGGATCCGCTCGCGCCCGAGCATGTCGCCCCGCTCGTCGGCTACTTGGCCTCACCCGCGGCCGCGCACGTCAACGGACAGCTGCTCGTCGTACACGGCGGTATGGTCGCGATCGTCGAACGGCCACGGGTGGCCGCCAAGTTCGACACCAAGCAGGACGCCTTCACCTACGACGAACTCGACGGGCTGCTCACCCCGCACTACGCGCAGCGCCCGCGCGGCGAGACGTTCGCGGCAGCGGAGGTGCTGGCACTCAAGCACGCTCGGGAGGGCTCTCCCGGCTGAGGACGCGTCTACAGAGAACGGCCCCGCTCGCCTTCTTGGGGGAGTGGGGCCGTATCGCTGGTGCGGTCGGACGTACTGTCAGGCCGACGTGTCCGGCTGGCCGGAGGGCTGGCCGGACGGCTTGCGGTGACGGCCATGAGGGGTCGCCTCGTAGTCCTGACCGGAGACCGGGTTGTCCTGACCGGAGACCGGCCCCCGGTGCTTGCCGTGACCCGCGGCCTCCTGGGTGTCGGCGACCGGCGGTTCCATGGTGCTGGCGCTGTTCATGTGAATGTCTTCACCCCGTTTAACAAGATCCTAACTTTGCAGCCGGGGGAGTCTAACCGGTGGTCACGACAGGGCTGCGGGCGGGCGGCTTCTCCTCGCCCCCGCCGCCCTCGCTGCCCCTGCCCGGTCCCGTCCCCTGGAGGACCCGCTCCCAGCCCCCTCGATCGGCCTGGGGGACCCGCACCCAAACCCCCGGATTGGTCTGAGGGACCCGCTCCCAGCCCCCCGGATTGCCCGGGACGGCCCCGTCCTCGATGGCCCGACGGGCCGGAGGCAGGAGCCGTCCCTTCAAAGGCGCCTGTTGGAGCGGTACGGGGCGAGCGGCGACCGGTTCCGGGCGAGCGGCGACCAGTTCCCGGCGCGCGGCGACCAGCTCGGGGCGAGCGGTGACCTGCTCCGGGGGACGCGGATCGCCGAGGTCCGCGTCCCCCGTCACGGCCCCCGTCGCCGCCCCCGCGGGCGCCTCCACCCTCGCCAGGCCGCACGGCACCGCCCCCGTCGCGTACGGCAGATGGAGCGCCCCCTCCCTGGTCCACAGGCCGGTGCCCGCCAACCACCCCTCGGGCGCCGGGAGATGGTGGACGTGGCGCTCGGCGGGCCGCCACACGCCCACCCAGGTGCCGGCCGGGCCGTCGATGCGCAGGGCCACCGCGCAGCTCTCCGGCGTCAGCACCTGCCCCGGCTGGATCGCGAACGGCGTCACCACACAGTCCGTCGCGTGCAGGCACTCCGGGAAACGGACCGGCAGCGTGCTCCCCAGCACGCCCCAGCCCACCCGCTCGTGCCCCGGTGACGGCGCGTCCGAGCGGATCAGCAGCAGCCCGCTGTCGGCGTCCGCGAGCAGCAGCCGGTCGTTGCTGTCCTCGGAGATCTGCAGCAGCGGCGACATCTCGCCGCCGCGCTCCAGGTCGACGACCACCGTCTTGGTCCGGCCGCCCTGACAGCGGTCCAGGGCCAGCAGGCGTCCGGTGCCGTCCAGCCATACGCCGCCCGTGCAGCGGCCCGGCAGCTCGGCCAGGTGCTCGGGACCGAAGGCGCCGCCCGCCACCAGCCACACCGCCGTGGATGCCTGGCCCACGGCGAGGGCGTACGCGCTCTCGCCGTCCGGCGCGGGCGGCAGCAGCCGCAGTTCGGTGCCCTCGTCCGGGCACTCCACCGCGCCGAGCGGCAGTTCGCCGGTGCCCGGCCCGGTCGGGTACAGCAGCGAGAAGGCGTGCCTGGTGCCCGCCAGGCGGTGGATCAGCACCCGCCCGTCGGCCATCGGGAGCACCTCGGTACCGGGCTCCTCCGGCTGGTGGGACGGCAGCGGCACGGCGTACGGCTCGGGGCCGTCCAGCGTCCAACGCTCCGGGAACCAGGACAAGCCGTCGAGCGCGAGGCGTGCCGCGTAGGCTCCGTCCGCGGTGATCACGCACGCGGGGCGGGCGGCCCGCTCCCGCTCGTGATCCGCCGCGCGCTGGGTCGCACAGGCCGTCATCGTTCGGTCACCTCCGGCCACGAAGCTAGTTTTCGCACGCACAGACGTGGGACCGACGGGCTGCGGCGTCACACATAAGGGTGGCCAAATCGCGATTCGCCTGAGGGAACGGGGGCGGATGTGCTGGGCGGGGCGGAGAGCAGCCGACGGCGGACGGTTCCGATTCCTCCACGAAGATCACCGCAACCATCAATTGAGCAACCACGACGGCGGCCGACCACATCCGCGAGAGCGGCGGCGGTTTAGCCGCAAAGCACAGCCAGGTAGCCTTTGCTCGTGCCCCGTCTGTCTGAAGTCATCGCCGCGCTCGACGCCCTCTGGCCCCCCGAGAGGGCCGAGGGATGGGACGCGGTCGGCACGGTCTGCGGCGACCCGGACCAGGAGGTCACGCGCGTCCTGTTCGCCGTCGACCCGGTCCAGGACATCGTCGAAGAGGCGATGAAGCTGGGCGCCGACCTGCTGGTCACCCACCACCCGCTCTATCTGCGCGGCACGACGACGGTCGCGGCCGACACCTTCAAGGGCCGGGTCGTCCACACCCTGATCAAGAACGACATCGCGCTGCACGTCGCGCACACCAACGCCGACCGCGCCGATCCGGGAGTCTCGGACGCCCTCGCGGGCGCGCTCGACCTGCGCGTCGTACGCCCCCTGGTGCCGGACCCGACCGACCCGGACGGCCGCCGCGGCCTCGGCCGCGTCTGTGAGCTGGACCACCCGCTGACCGTCCGTGAACTCGCCGCGCGCGCCGCCGAGCGGCTGCCGGCGACCGCGCAGGGCATCCGCGTCGCGGGCGACCCCGACGCGCTGGTGCGGACCGTGGCCGTCAGCGGCGGCTCCGGCGACGGCCTCTTCGACGACGTGCGCGCCGCGGGCGTCGACGCCTTCCTCACCGCGGACCTGCGCCACCACCCGGCATCCGAGGCCCGCGCCCACAGTCCTCTCGCGCTGCTCGACGCGGCGCACTGGGCCACCGAATGGCCCTGGTGCGAGCTGGCCGCCGCCCAGCTCGACGAGATTTCCGACCGCCAGCGATGGGACCTCAGGGTCCACGTCTCGAAGGCGGTCACCGACCCCTGGACCGCCCACGCGGCCTCCACCATCACACCTGCAGGAGCCCCCAACTGAACGCCGCGCCCGCTGACCAGATCCGTCTTCTCGACGTCCAGGACCTCGACGTACGCCTGCAGCAGCTCGCGCACAAGCGGAGGTCGCTTCCCGAGCACGCCGAGATCGAGTCGCTGAACAAGGACCTCACGCAGCTGCGTGACCTGCTCGTCGCCGCGACGACCGAGGAGAGCGACTGCGCCCGCGAGCAGATCAAGGCGGAGCAGGACGTCGACCAGGTGCGCCAGCGCGCCGCCCGCGACCAGAAGCGCCTCGACTCGGGTGCCGTGTCGTCCCCCAAGGACCTGGAGAACCTCCAGCGCGAGATCACCTCCCTCGCCAAGCGGCAGGGCGACCTGGAGGACGTCGTCCTCGAGGTCATGGAGCGCCGCGAGTCCGCGCAGGAGCGGGTCGCCGAGCTGACCGAGCGGGTCTCCTCCGTACAGTCGAAGATCGACGACGCCACGGGCCGGCGGGATGCCGCGTTCGAGTCCCTCGACGGCGAGACGGCGTCCGTGACCAAGGAGCGCGAGGTCATCGCGGCCACCGTCCCCGCCGACCTGCTGAAGCTCTACGACAAGCTGCGCCAGCAGCAGGGCGGCGTCGGTGCGGCCAAGCTCTACCAGCGCCGCTGCGAGGGCTGCCGCCTGGAGCTCAACATCACCGAGGTCAACGAGGTGAAGGCGGCCTCCCCGGACACGGTGCTGCGCTGCGAGAACTGCCGCCGCATCCTGGTGCGCACGTCCGAGTCCGGCCTGTAAGGGGCTTGTCGCGTGCGGGAGTTCATCGTCGAGGCCGACGGCGGTTCCCGGGGCAACCCGGGGCCCGCGGGGTACGGCTCCGTGGTCATCGACGCGGCCACGGGGGAGACGCTGGCGGAGGCCGCCGAGTACATCGGCATCGCCACCAACAATGTCGCCGAGTACCGGGGCCTGGTGGCCGGCCTTCGCGCGGCCCACGAACTGGACCCGACCGCCAGGGTCCGGGTCCGGATGGACTCCAAGCTCGTCGTCGAGCAGATGTCGGGCCGCTGGAAGATCAAACACCCCGACATGAAGCCGCTCGCGGCGGAGGCCTCCCGCGTCTACCCGCCCACCCAGGTCACCTACGAGTGGATCCCACGCGAGCAGAACAAGCACGCGGACCGGCTGGCCAACGAGGCGATGGACGCCGGTAAGCGCGGCGAGCAGTGGTCGCTGTCGGGGTCGACGGCGGAGCTGGACACCGAGCCGAGACGTGTGCCCGGGGACGCGGCGGCAGGCGCGGCAAAGGCGCGGGCGGCGCTGAAGGCGCCGGGTCCTGGAGAGCCCCGCGAGGGGCGCGGGGCTGTGACATCTGCGGCTCCGCCGCGTGGGCGCGACCAGCCCCCACGGACCCGCAGCCTGACGGCTTCCGAAAACGACGTAGCCGATGCACGGGCCGCGCAGAACGTGGCCACGACCACACCGACCGTGGGCTGGGGCGCACCCCCCGACCTCGGCGCCCCCACCACCTTCGTACTGCTGCGCCACGGCGAGACCCCCCTCACCCCCCAGAAGCGCTTCTCGGGCAGCGGCGGAAGCGATCCGTCGCTGTCGGACGTAGGCCGGCAACAGGCCGAGCGGGTCGCCACGGCACTGGCCGCGCGCGGGACGATCCAGGCGATCGTGTCGTCGCCGCTGACCCGGACCAGGGAGACCGCGGGGGCCGTCGCCGCCCGCCTCGGGCTCGACGTGGTCGTCGAGGACGGGCTGCGCGAGACGGACTTCGGCGCCTGGGAGGGGCTGACGTTCGGCGAGGCGCGGGAGCGCTACCCGGACGATCTGAACGCCTGGCTCGCCTCCCCGAAGGCGGAGCCGACCGGCGGCGGCGAGAGCTTCGCGGCGACCGCCCGCCGTATCGCCACCACCCGCGACAAGCTCATCGCCGCGTACGCGGGCCGCACCGTCCTCCTCGTCACCCACGTCGGCCCGATCAAGTCGCTCGTACGCCTCGCGATCGGCGCCCCGCCGGAGTCCCTGTTCCGCATGGAGCTCTCCGCTGCGTCCCTGTCGGCGGTGGCGTACTACGCGGACGGCAACGCGAGCCTGCGCCTCTTCAACGACACATCCCACCTGCGCTGAGCCCAGCCGCCCAGCCGCCCAGCCGCCCGGGCGGCCGGTCGCCCGGGCGCTCAGTTGCGCAGCGCCGCCGCCGCTCGCGCCAGGGCCTCGATCCGCCCCCAGTCCCGCGCGGCGATGGCGTCGTCGGGGAGCATCCAACTCCCGCCCACGCACCCGACGTTGGGCAGGGCCAGATACTCCGGCGCGCAGGTGGGGCTGATGCCCCCCGTCGGGCAGAACCGTGCCTGCGGAAGCGGTCCGGCCAGCGACCTGAGATACGCCGTCCCGCCCGCCGCCTGAGCCGGGAAGAACTTCATCTCCCGTACCCCGCGCTCCAGCAGTGCCACCACCTCCGACGTCGTGGACACCCCCGGCAGGAACGGCACCCCGGACGCCTTCATGGCGGTGAGCAGTACGTCCGTCCAGCCCGGGCTGACCAGAAAACGGGCCCCGGCGGCCACACACTGGTCCACCTGCTCCGGCGACAGGACGGTGCCCGCGCCGACCACCGCGTCCGGCACCTCCGCCGCGATCGCCCGGATCGCGTCCAGCGCGGCGCCCGTACGCAGGGTCACCTCGATGGCGGGCAGCCCGCCCGCGACCAGCGCCCGTGCCAGCGGCACGGCATCCGCGGCGTCCGTGAGCACGGCGACCGGCATGACGGGCGCGAGATCCAGCACGGAGGCGGACGGGGACATGGGTGTGGACGTGGGCAGCGGCGAAGTCATGCTCCGCATCCTGCCCGGGGTGTGCAGCATGCGCAAAGGGCGTTGCGCATGCTGCAACGCATGCCGCCTCAAGAGGTCAGTGGACCTCCGTCACCACCACATCCAGCGCCCACGGCCTGCCCGCCTTGCCCGGAGCCTGCGCCTCCACCACGTACCCGAGGTCCCGCAGCGCCTCCAGGAGCCCGGCCGGATCCTTCGGCGCCGCGCCCGCGGTGAGCAGACTGCGCACGATCTTCCCCTTCGTCGCCTTGTTGAAGTGGCTGACGACGGACCGCTTCTCGACCCCGTTCACGAACTGCGAGTGCAGCACCCGCACCGTCGCCGTCCGCCCGGCGATCTCACCCTGGGGCTTCCACGCGGCCCCGTACGCCGAGGACCGCAGATCGAGCACCAGCCCGTCACCGGCCGCCTCGGGGATAGCGGTGGCCATCGGCGTACGCCAGTGCGCGCCCAGCGCCCCGAGCCCGGGCAGCTTGACGCCCATCGAGCAGCGGTACGACGGGATACGGTCCGTCACCCGGACCGCCCCCCACAGCCCCGAGAACACCAGCAGCGAACGGCCCGCGCGCCGTTTGGCGGCCGCGTCCAGCGAGGCGAGGTCCAGGGCGTCGTACAGGACCCCCGTGTAGATCTCCCCGGCCGGGCGCGCGCCCGCGGTCCGCAGCTCCGTGTTCTTGGCGATCTCGCCGCGCAGCCCCTCGCTCAGCCCGAGCACCTCACGGGCCTTCTCCTCGTCGCCGGCGCACAGCTCGACCAGCTCGTCGAGGACCGCATGACGTGCCTCGGCGAGCCCGGGCAGGGACAGCGACTCCGGCTTCAGCGCGGTTCCGCGGCCGGAGGGGGCCTTGCCCTCGGAGGGAGGCAGCAGCACGAGCACGGTGTGGTTCTCCTAACGGTGGTGTGGCCCTGCGCCAGCCTAAGGGGTGCCCACTCGACCCGAAGGCGCTGGCCGCCCGGGCCGAGGGGCGGACGGCGGGGCCGAGAGCGCTGCCCGCGCCCTCGGGTGAGAGCGCTGCCCGCCCCGGCCCGAGGGGCTGACGCCCGGTCCGAGAGTGCTCCCCGCCCGGCCCGAGGAGCTGACGCCCGGTCCGAGAGTGCTCCCCGCCCGGCCCGAGGAGCTGACGCCCGGGCCCGAGAGCGCTGCCCGCCCGGCCTCAAGGCGCTCAGGGTGCCGCCCCGAGGAGCGCGACCTACGCTCGGCCTATGCCCCGCCGCCACATGCGCGTCACCGGCGCCCCGGAGGCTCCCCTGCGGGCCGCCCTGCGCGCACTGCGAACCGAGCTCGGTGTGCCCGAGAGCTTCCCGCCCGACGTACTCGCCGAGGCCGCCCGGCCACCCCGCCTGCCCGCCTACGACGCGACGGACATCCCCTTCTTCACCATCGACCCGCCGACGTCCAACGACCTCGACCAGGCGATGCACCTCTCCCGGCACGCCCGGAACGGCGGCTACCGCGTCCGGTACGCCATCGCCGACGTCGCCGCCTTCGTGGCACCCGGCGGCGCGCTGGACGCCGAGGCCCACCGCCGCGTGACCACCCTCTACTTCCCCGACGGGAAGATCCCCCTCCACCCGACCCGGCTCTCCGAAGGCAGCGCCAGCCTCCTCCCCGACCAGACCTGCCCGGCCGTCCTGTGGACGATCGACCTCGACGAGCACGGTCGCGCGGTCGCCACCGACGTACGCCGGGCCCTCGTACGCAGCCGCGCCAAGCTCGACTACCGGCACGCGCAGAAGCAGATCGACGAAGGGACGGCGGAGGCGCCGCTCGCCCTCCTCAAGGACATCGGGGAGCTGCGGGAGCAGCTGGAGGTGGAGCGCGGCGGCATCTCGCTCGACGTCCCCGAGCAGGAGATCGTCGAGCGCGAGGACACCTACGAACTCGTCTACCGCGCCCCGCTCCCCGCCGACGCCTGGAACGCGCAGATCTCCCTGCTCACCGGGATGGCGGCGGCCGAGCTGATGCTCGCCCACGGCACCGGCGTACTGCGCACCCTGCCCGCCGCCCCGGACGGCGCGGTGGGCCGACTGCGCCGAACCGCGAAGGCCCTGCGCATCGACTGGCCCCACCACGTCTCGTACGCGCAACTCGTCCGCGCCCTCGACCCCCATGTGCCGCACTACGCGGCCTTCCTCCAGGAGTGCACGACGCTGCTGCGCGGCGCGGGCTACACGGTCTTCCGCGACGGCCTGCTCCCGGAGGTCACCTCGCACGCGGCGGTCGCCGCGCCCTACGCCCACTGCACTGCCCCGCTGCGCCGCCTCGCCGACCGCTACGCCTCGGAGATCTGCCTCGCCGCCGCCGCGGACCAGGCGCCCCCCGACTGGGTCCTCACCGCCCTCGACGCGCTGCCCAAGGAGATGGCCGACGGCAGCCGGCGCGCGGGCACCGTCGAGCGCGAGTGCGTCGACATCATCGAGGCCGCGCTGCTCAAGGACCGGGTCGGCGACCTCTTCGAGGGGTGCGTGGTGGACGTACACGAGCGTGAACCCACCGTCGGGACGGTGCAGTTGGAGTCACCGGCGGTGTTCGCGCGGATCGCGGGCGGCACGGCCCCGCTGCCGCTGGGGGAACGGCTGCGGGTACGGCTCACGCAGGCCGATCCGGGAACGGCGAAGGTGCAGTTCGCGCCGGCGTGAGTGCCCGGCGGGCCGACCCTGACGGCACCCTTGATCGTGGTGCCACGATCGAGGGAACAGTTCCCGATCTCATGGACGGGTGATCCCCCGATGTCCCAGTCTGGCGATCGACCGAAGGAGGGGCGTGACATGACTGCCATGGCACCCGAGCCGCTCACGCAGGCGGAGGTCCTGCTGGAGGGCTTTCTCGCCCTGGGCACCCCGGAGGGTTTCCGGGCGGAACTGATCGAGGGGGAGATCGTCGTGACGCCGCCGCCGGACGGGGACCACGAGGACCACATCAATCTGATCGTGAAGCAGGTGATCAGGCGGTCCCGGACCGACATGGACGTCTCCGGGAACAAGGGGCTGACGTTGAAGAGCGGAGGCGCCTGCCCGAAGAACCATGCGATCCCGGACGCGACCTTCGCACCCACGCACCTGCGCCTCTTCCGGAGCGCCGACGCCTGGATGCCCTGCGAGGGCGTCGCCATGGTCGTCGAAGTCACGTTCACCAAGCCAGAGGCCGACCGAGAGGTCAAGCGCCACAGCTACGCGCGCGGCGGCATCCCGCTCTACCTGCTCATCGACCGCGACGCCTCCTCACTGACGCTCTTCAGTGACCCCGAGAAGGACGACTACCGGCAGCTCTGCACGCTTCCCTTCGGCAAGTCACTCGCTCTCCCGGAGCCGTTTGCCTTCGACCTGGACACGACAGACTTCTTGTAGCAGCCCGGACCCGGCGGCGGTATGGAAGCGGGGGCCTCAGGTGTTGCACCCCTGAGAGCTTCGAGGGAGGCGCCCGTGCCCGTACGCGAAGAGGCCCGCTGGACCCGGGCCACCCTTGGACGTGACGGCCGTCCCGTCGACCTGCTGACCGCCCGCTTCGACCAGCACCGCTACGCGCCGCACGCCCACGAGGAGTTCACCATCGGCGTCTCCGTCGGCGGCTCCGAGCTCATCGACTACCGGGGCGGCCGCATCCGCACCGGTTTCGGCTCGATCGTCGTACTGGCCCCCGGCGAAATGCACACCGGTGGCCCGGCCACCTGCGACGGCTTCTCCTACCGGGCCCTGTACGCCGAGCCGTCCCTGCTCACCGAGGGCATCCTCGGCGGCGTCCCGTACTTCCGCGACGCCCTCCTCGACGACCCGGACCTGGCCGCCGCCCTGCGCGCCGCGCACACCCAACTCAGCGCCTGCCCCGACCCTCCCCCAGTGCCTTAAGGGCCTGGGAGGTGCCCCCAGAAGCCGAGTCCCGCCTCCCTTGGCTGCTCACCGCCCTCGCCCGCCGCCACTCCACGGCCCGCCCGGCGTGCGACACGGTCCCGGGAGGGGCGCAGATCGCCCACGCCGTACGCGACCGCCTCGCCGACGAACTCCAGGCACCCCCGTCCCTCGCCTCCCTCGCCACCGACTTCGGCCTGTCCCGCTACCAGCTCCTGCGCGCCTTCCGTACGACGATGGGGATACCGCCGTACGCCTGGCTCGCCCAGCACCGGGTGAACCAGGCCCGCGGACTGCTGGAGTCCGGGCTGCGACCGGCGGAGGTGGCCGGGCTGGTGGGCTTCGCGGACCAGGCGCATCTGACGCGCTGGTTCCGCCGGGTGCTGGGGGTGACCCCGGCGGCGTACCGCAACAGCGTTCAAGACGCCCACCGTTGAGGCGTCCGAAACTGCCCGCATGACTGCACGCGGCTGGTTCCTGTTCTCCCTGATGGGAGTGGTCTGGGGCATCCCCTACCTGATGATCAAAGTGGCGGTGGACGGAGTGTCCCCGTCGACGGTGGTGTTCACGCGCTGCGCGCTGGGCGCCGCACTCCTGCTCCCCTTCGCGATCCGCCAAGGGGGCCTGACCCGAACCGTACGAACCCACTGGCGCCCCATGCTGGCCTTCGCGGTCATCGAGATCGTGGTCCCCTGGTGGACCCTGACGGACGCCGAGCGTCACCTCTCCAGCTCCACGGCGGGCCTCCTGATCGCGGGCGTGCCGATCGTCGGCGTCGTCGCCGCCCGCCTCCTCGGCGACACGGAACGGCTCGGCGCCCGCCGCATGACGGGCCTCGCGCTGGGCCTGTCCGGCGTCGCGGTCCTCACCGTCCCGCACCTGACCGGCGGCGACGCCCGCTCACTCGCCGAGGTGCTGCTGACGGTCGTCGGCTACGCGACGGCACCGGTGATAGTGGCGCGCCATCTGAAGGACGTCCCCTCACTCCACCTCACAGCCGCCTGCCTGACCCTGGCGGCGCTGGTCTACGCCCCCGCGGCCGCGGCCACCCGCCCCTCCGAGCTCCCCTCCCCACAGATCCTGGCCTCCCTCGCCGGCCTGGGCGTCATCTGCACCGCCGTCGCCTTCGTGGCCTTCCTGGAACTGATCAAGGAGGCGGGCCCGACGCGGGCGACGGTCATCACGTACGTCAACCCGGCCGTAGCGGTGGCCGCGGGAGCCCTCTTCCTGAACGAACGCCTGACCCCCGCCGTCCTCGCCGCCTTCACCCTGATCCTGGCCGGCTCGGTACTGGCGACAGCCGGCCCGAGGAGCACCAAGCGCCCGGTACCATGGTCCACACGGCAGACGAGCCGGGCGGACGGCCGCGTGGAGGCCCTTGTGGACCTCCCCGAGGAACGTCCGGGCTCCACAGGGCAGGGTGATGGCTAACGGCCACCCGGGGTGACCCGCGGGACAGTGCCACAGAAAACAGACCGCCGGGGACCGTATCCGTACGGACCTCGGTAAGGGTGAAACGGTGGTGTAAGAGACCACCAGCGCCTGAGGCGACTCAGGCGGCTAGGTAAACCCCACCCGGAGCAAGGTCAAAAGGAAGTACCTCGGTGCTTCTGCGCGGACGTTCGAGGGCTGCCCGCCCGAGTCCGCGGGTAGACCGCACGAGGCCGGCGGCAACGCCGGCCCTAGATGGATGGCCGTCTCCCCGGCCGCCGCGAGGCGACCGGGCGACAGAACCCGGCGTACAGCCCGACTCGTCTGCCGCTACCTGCGGATTTTCGTTGGAAAGGGCCTCTGACCTGCGCCGGAGGCCCTTTCCGATCTTTCGGGGGCTTGCCGTGTCAGGCGGTGAAAAGTCCCTCGGAAGTCCCTCGGACAGCGCTGAAAGTCCCTGCGCGGCATCGTCTCGGGCGCGGTACGGTCTGCTGCCCCGGACAGCGGAGGGTGGTCTGACCCGGCTCATTTGAGCGGCGTCTGGAGAGGGTCAGAGATTCGGGCTGCGGTGAGGATGGTTGCGCCTCTACCGTGGGTCGGTCGAAATGAGACCGGGAACGTGTAGTCGAGGAGAGGCCTTGGATCCGGTATCGGTGGCAGTGTTGGCGGCGCTGGCAGGCGGGGCCGGGGGCGAGCTGGGTCGGCAGGCATGGGCGACGCTGAGTGAGTTGGTGCGGAGACCGTTCGGCAGCCAGGCGGGAGCCCCGGCACCCGGGGAGGCCGAGTTGGTGGCGCTGAGCGAGGCGCCAGGCGAACCGGCACGGGCAGAAACGTTGAGTGGTGCCCTTGCCGCGCGGGCGGCCGCTGACCCGGAGTTCGCTGCCGCGCTGGACTCGTGGCGTGGCCAGGTTCCAGCGTTGGTTGAGGGCTCGGTGACCAACACAGTCAGTGGCGGTACCCAGTATGGTCCGGTGATCCAGGGTCGGGACTTCTCTGGCATCACGTTCAACAGTCCTACAGCTCCGCCTGCGCAGGAGAGTTGAAGGCTTCGGTTGACCCTTGCGACGTCCCGGGCGGCCCCGGTTCGGATGTCGTCGACGCAGGGGGTTGCGTCCCATCATCCGTATGACTCGGCACCCGTGCGGTATTGAGCGGTGGCTCAGGACGTCCGCGCGTCCGCTGGGGAGTGCTGCGTGGACTGGCGGGTTTCCTGATGTACGCATCCAGGTGTGCCCGGTATCGTTGAGGCCACTGTCAGTGATGACGTGGATACTGGAGGCAGTCGTGGCCCGCGCTTGGGAAGCCGATCCGTCTGCGTTATTCGTCAAGCGCCTCGGTAAGTCGGCAGCGGAGCTGGGCAACTCCAAGGACGACGACGAGTGCCCGGACATCTGGCAGCTGAGCAACGGTGACGTTGCCGTGATCGGCCGCGATCTCACCGCGCACTACCGGTCGTGCCTGCCGGACGAGGTGAACCTGGGACCGGACGAGCGGCTGGTCGTCATCCCGGGCAACATGCTGAGTGCGGCGAAGGCGGACATTCCCGATGCTTGATCTCCTCGCTCCTGGCCTCCCGGACGAGCTGGGTGAGCGGCTCACACGCGAGGACTACAAGCGGGACTTCCGGGAGCGGCGCGTGGCGATCCGCGATGGGGAGTCCTGGAAACTGGAGCGGTTGCAGCACTTCGAGGAGACGAACGACGACAGCCGGGAGGCGCTGCGTCAGGGGGACTGGCCGGCAGCGTTGCGGCTGTTCGAGGCCGAGCGTGACGCCTTGGTTCGAAAGGCCCGGGATGAGGCGGCGCGCGGGGCGGTCTTTCATCGTATTCGTGTGGTTGAGGAGCCGCTGACGCCGTATGTGCAGTGGGAGCTGCACTGGCTACGACTGAACGCGGAATGCGGGCAATCCATTCGCGTTCTGCCTGCTTCCGCGGTCGCCGCCGCGGAGGGCGGTGCGCTGCTGCCGGAGTTGAACCTTCTGGACAGTCGGGTTCTCTACCGTGTGCTGTACACCAATGCCGGTCAACCGGACGGGGCGATTCGCTTCACCGATCCCAGCACCGTGAAGAACTGGGCGGAGTATCTGCAGGAACTGCACGCGGCTGCGGAGGACATCCAGGCGTACTTCGACCGTGCCGTGGCCGACCTGCCTCCGCCGCCCGCGGCCTGACCAGGGCGCATCGATCGACGTGCCTACAGAGGGCAACAGGCGACCCGGAGACTCGCAGAACGATCTCTCCGGTTCGTCTCGCGATGTCGTACAGGCCGGGAACGTCACTGGTGACATCCACTTCCACCAGGTCGCCGCCTCGGGGCCGTCGGGGCCCGTCCCACGCCAGCTCCCAGCCGACGTGAACACCTTCGTCAACCGCTCCGACGAACTGGGACAGCTGAACGCGGTGCTCGCCGACCGAAACGGCGGGCGCGTCGTCGTCTCCGTTCACGTGGTGGCCGGCACGGCGGGCGCGGGCAAAACCTCGCTGGTCCTGCACTGGGCGCACCAGGTCAAGGACCAGTTCCCCGACGGCCAGCTCTTCGTCAACCTCCGCGGGTACGATCCCGGAGAACCGGTCACAGCCGCGCAGGCACTTCAGCGCTTCCTGCGAGCCCTGGGCGTGGCCCCGGCCGAGGTTCCCCAAGACGTCGACGACGCAGCAGCGATGTACCGCTCACTGATCGCCGACCGCCGGGTCCTGATCCTCCTGGACAATGCGGCCACGGTCAGCCAAGTCCGGCCGCTGCTCCCCGGCGGAGGAGACAGCCTCGTTGTGGTCACCAGTCGCAGCCGCCTGGCGGGTCTCTCGGTGCGTGACGGCGCGCACAGGATCACCCTTGGCACGCTTCCGGAGCCGGAGGCAGTCGCTCTGCTGCGCGCGGTCACGAAGGGCTATCGACCCGAGGACGACGGCGACAAACTCGCAGAACTGGCGCACCTGTGCGCCCGTCTGCCGCTTGCCCTGCGGATCGCCGCCGAACGGGCCGCCAGCCGCCCGCACATGCGACTCGACGATCTCATCAGCGATCTGCGTGACGAGTCCGCCCTCTGGGACGCCCTCAGCACCGGCATCGATGATGAGGCCGAAGCCATCCGTTCGGTCTTCACCTGGTCCTACCGCGCTCTACCCACGCACTCGGCCCGCCTCTTCCGCCTCCTTGGCCTGCACCCTGGAGCGGCGTTCAGCCTCCCCGTTGCCGCCGCCCTCGGCGAAGTCACACTCAGCCGAACACGCCAGCTACTCGACGATCTGGTCGGGGCCCACCTGTTGGAGCAGACCGCTCCGGACCGGTTCCAGTTCCACGACCTCTTACGCGCGTACGCCACCGACCTTGCGCAGGCAGAGGAGTCGTCCGACCAAAGGCAAGCTGCGCGACGACGCGTCCTGAGCTGGTACGTCCACGCCGCCGACGCCGCCCAGACGTGACTCTATCCGTCAGAGGACCACCTGCCACTGCCTGGACCCCTGCCGGAAGTCACGCCCCTCGTCTTCACCGACTACAACGCCGCCGTCGACTGGTCCGAACGGGAACAGGGCAACTTCCTCCCCGTCGTGCGCGACGCCGCCCGAAACGGAATGGACGAGACGGCTTGGCAGTTGGCCACCATCCTGTGGTTCGCACGTCCCGCCTCCTCGTCGGAGCGGGACTGGCTGGAACTCGGTCGAATTGGACTGGAGGCAGCGACAAGACGAGAGGACCAGAGAGCGCAGACACGGCTGCTCATCAACACGGGCATCGCCCACAGGGCTCTGAACAATTTCTCCGAGGGCCTGGACGCTCTGGAGCGAGCCGTCACGTTGGCTCGCAGCTCACAGAGCTGGTTCGACGAGGCCCAGGCCCTCAACCTCATGGGCCTGATTCATCTACGACAGCGCGAACTCGACTTGGCGGACGCGCATTTCGGGCAGGCCATGTCCGTCTTCCGAGACCTGGGAAATGTTCAACGAACCGCCACCGCACTGTCCAACATCGCCAGCACTCGCCTGAGCGCCGGCCACCTGCCCGAGGCCGCCTCGGTCATCGACGAGGCGCTTGCCGCGCACCGGGCCCTGGCCAATCGTGGCGGAGAAGGCAACCTCCTTCGGATCACAGCCGCCCTGCGACTTGAAGAGGGCGACACGGATGCCGCCCGGCGATCCATCGACGAGGCGCTCGACATCGCGCTCGCCCTCCGCGACCACACCCGGGAAGGCTTCTGGCTCCTCACCCTCGGCGACATCCAGCGCACCGCCGCCCAGCACGGCGACGCCCTGACCTCCTACCAGCGCTCCGCCATGCTCCACCGACGCCTCGGCGACCGCAGCCGCGAAGCCCTGGCCTGGCGCGGCACGGGCCAGACGTATGCCGCGATGGACCGCCACGGCGAGGCCACCACCTTCCACCGCCAGGCCGCGGCCGTTCACCGCGACCTGGGGGACACCTGGCAGCTCGCCCTGGAACTCGACCACCTGGCCGCAGCCGTTCACCCGGAGGACCCCGAGACTGCCCGTGGCCACTGGATCGAGGCCCTGACCCACCTGACCCCCTATACCGACCCCCGGGCCACGTCCATCCGCTCCCGCATAGAAGCGTTGCTGACCCGAGCTGCCGGTTGACGCCGTCGCTGATGAGGCCAACGACGCCACCAAACCCCGGTGATCGCGCGTCATCCGTTCGGCGTCCCGCCCCGGGCTTGCGCCGCCCTCGGACCACTTGGAACCCGCCACTGACATCGACGGATTGCCGGGGAGACGCTCTTCAGTTGCCGGACCCAGGCTCCAGATATCGGCGCAGAGCTTCCCGTCCTCCTGGAACGAAAAGCCACCGATCGATGACCTTGCACAATTCGGCCATGGTCAGCCAGCCCTGCCAGGCGAGCTCGCCCGGGTCCGGGACCAGGGGTTCCGTCACGACAGCCTCATGCACCCCAATCCATATGGGGCTGATCCCCTCCCGGCAGAGGAACTTGAACATAAAGCGCACCGGCACACGAACGTCCAGCTCTTCGGACAGCTCCCGGGCCGCTGCTTCCTCATACGACTCGCCCACGTCCACGGCGCCGCCGACCATCACGTCGTAGTAGCCCGGGAACCGGGACAGCGTCTCGGCCCGTCGCAGCACCAAGGTTCGCCCCTCGCGGTCACGGCAGATCGTTGCTGCAATGCGATGCGGCCAGTTCTCGCGCACCGCCTCGTCTCGCTCGACGACCCCCAACACGCGGTCATGCTCATCGACATGCTCAACCAGTTCGCGCACGGAGGCACGATCTCAGCCCCCACTGACAGCACGGCCCCACGAGCACCAGCAGCGACTGATCCGCATCACAGGGAAACTCGCGGAACGCAACACGATCGACGATCTACGTCGCGCCCTGAGCGGGGCAGAACGCGGCGTATGGGCCCGCCTCGTCTGCCTTCTAGGCTCTGAACAGGTCTTATGGCCTGCTCGGGGCCTTTTCCCGTACGTGCGCGGTTGCCGCTTCTGCCTGGGAGTCCCCGGGAGTTCCGTGAACGTGTCCGCGAGAGGGCTGAGCACCGGATGCGGAAGCAGCGAGTACAGGGTGCGGCAGACCGATCTCCGCCCACACGACCTTGCCGGACGGCGGCCATGGCTCAGTGCCCCACCGGGCCGTCAGCGCGTCGACGAGGAGGAGCCCGCGCCCCGTCTCGTCGGTGGGGCTCGCGGTACGAAGGGCCAGGGGCCGGCGATCCCCTCGTGGGTCGGCCACTTCGATACGGAGCGTGTCCGAGGCCCCGACGGTGAGCGTGAGCCGGAACCCGCGTCCCTTCACGCGTCCGTGCGCGACCGCGTTCGCCGCCAACTCGGCGACGACCAGCGCGGCGGACTCACTCACCTCGCAGCTGGGCGGCCAGTCCCACTCGGTGAGCTGTTGCACAGCCAGCAGCCGAGCAAGGCGGGCCCCACGAGGAGTGGCGCTGAGGAGTTGGCTGAAGTGCCGGGTGGAGATTTCTGACTTCATGTCACTGAGCGTGGCCGCCTCGCTCTACCCTGACCAGGGAATCCTTCGGTACGCAGGGTGCGTGTACCGGTACGGACGGTGTCCTGTACGGGGTGTCGGCCGTGACCTGGTGGGGTGCGGGACGGCAAGGCGGGTGTTGGGATGACGGTGACGGAGTCGCAGGAGACGTACGACGACGGCGAGCAGGCCAGCGACCTGAACCGTGCGATCGGCAAGCAGGTCAAGGTACTTCGGGAGCGGGCCGGGCTCACGCAGAAGGAGCTGGGGGACCGGCTCGGATACAGCGAGGATCTGGTCTCCTCGCTGGAGCGGGGGAGACGGACTCCGCAGCGGGAGTTCCTGGAGACGGCGGATGAACTGCTGGATGCCGGTGGGCTGTTGAAGGCCACGATCGAGGACGTGGAGAAGGCCAAGGCGAAGGCGAGGGTGAGGCATCCGGCTTGGTTCAGAGATTACGCGCGGCTGGAGCGGGACACGGTTGAGATCAACTTCTACAACAACCATGATGTTCCCGGCCTGTTGCAGACCCAGCGGCGGACCCGCGCCCTCTACGAGATGCGTAAGCCGCTTCTGAGCGAGGACATCATCGAGCAGCGGGTGGCCTCCCGGATGGACCGGCAAGAGATCCTGACGCGTTGGCCTCTTCCCATGGTGACGGCAGTCATCGAGGAAGTGGTACTGCGACGGCCCATCGGCGGTCCGGATGTCCACAAGGAGCAGTTGGAGCGGCTGATCAAGTTCGGTCGACTGCGCAATGTGGAACTTCAGGTGATGCCGACGGACCGGGTGGAGCACGCTGGAATGGGTGGTGCCTTCGTCCTCCTCATCCCGAAGGGGAGGGCGCAGGTGGGATACACGGAGGCGCAGAACAGCAGCCGACTGATCACGGACGTCGAGGAAGTACGTATCCTGGCCGCACGGTACGGCAGCATCAGGGCCCAGGCGCTCACGCCAAGGGAGTCCTTGGACCTGATGGAGGATTTGCTGGGGGAATGATGAACACCGCAGAATGCGCGCGCCTCGCCTGGTTCAAGAGCAGCTACAGCGGTAACGAGGGCGGCGAATGCCTGGAGGTCGCCGCAACGCCCGGCACCATCCACGTCCGCGACTCCAAGGATCCCGCCCGCGACCCCCTCGCCTTCCGGAGCTCGGAGTGGGCCGCGTTCGTGGACTTCGCGGCAGGGCTCTGACGCAACAACGAGGGGCTACGAGCGAGCGGTTCGAAGCTCCTCTATATGTCGGCAGGTCAGCCGATTACCAGCAGTTGGGGCGCACCGTGACTGCCCGTCGCGCGAACGCGGTCACCGCCTCCGGAGCCGCGTGCGCAGGTCCACGCCAACCAGACCAACGTTGCGCTCGCAGAGTGAACCGCTCCGGGATCGGTGGAAGCGTTTGGACTGTCCCCGTTTCTTCGAAGCCCTGCTCCTCCTGAAGCGGTTTGCCGCGGTGTTGGTCATCTGCCCCACCTCAACCAGCCTGCGCGGTGTAGACACAGCCGACCTGGCCGAAACCGGCTCCGGGTAGGCCGTGCTCCACTGCTTCAGCTCCACGACGACGTACGACGGTTCACCCGTCGTCGGGTGCACGCCGGCGAGTATGGCGTCCGCGCGCTTGCTGGTGAGGGGCAGGCTGTACTCGACCAGGACTTCGACGTCGTCGAGACCGGCCTCGATGAGGGCGTTGACGAGCGCGGGGAGGCTGCGCTCCCAGGAACGTATCTCCGCCTGCGTGGGCCTCCGGCCATGCTGGTGACGGAAGTTCTCGGTCAGATGCAGCGCCAGCGACCCTTCGAGGATGCGGGCGGCCACGGACGCCGCGGACTCACGGAACAGCAAGGAAAAGCCCCCAGGCAGCACGAAGAAGACTCGTGCGGGTGGGGGCATGTCCTCCGGTGTCCGCCGCGCAGGCGGATCAGGAAGCCCGTCGGGCCGCTGAGATGGTGCTCGCCATCCTAGGTCAGCAGGTGGATCACGAGGAGGGGATGGGCGGGGTTTGGCTCGGCTCGGCTGAGGGCGTCTGTCCTCGATGAGCGGCATCCCGGCCGGCACCGCCTACCGTCTGCTGTCGGCCTGACGGCCCGGTCTCACTTCAGGTGCCGGCCGAAGAACCGGTTCCCGTCGTCCGCCTCGAACCACGGGGTGCCGGTGTGCCCGCCCAGATTGGCGTGCAGCGTCTTCTCCTTGGTGCCGAAGGCGTCGAACAGGTCCAGGGCGCGCTGCCGGGGGTTCCCTTCGTCGTCCCACTGCAGCAGGAGCAGCAGCGGAATGGTGACCTGCCGGGCCTCCTCGCGCTGGGCGCGGGGCACGTAACCCCCGGCGAAGAAACCGGCGGCCGCGATGCGCGGCTCGGCCACCGCCAGCCGGATGCCGACGGCGGTCCACCCCGAGTACCCGACCGGGCCGCCGATCTCGGGCAGCGAAAGGAGGGCGTCCAGGGTGGTCCGCCAATCCGGGACCGCCTTTTCGACCAGCGGGCCGATGAAGGACTCGAAGATGTCGTCGACCGGCTCGCCGGCCTGCATCGCCCGGCGGAGGTCGGCGCGGGCCTGCTCGTCGGCGGCGGAACGGGGCCGGTCACCGCACCCGGCGGCGTCGATCGTGGCCACCGCGTAGCCGTGCGCCGCGGAGTGCCGGGCCCGGGCCACCAGCCGGGGTTCCCTCTTGGGCAGGCCGTTGTTGTGGGCCATCAGGATCAGCGGGGCCGGTGTGGCGGGTTCAGGCGTCCACAGGGTGCCGGGGATCTCGCCGAGGGTGAATTCGCGTTCGAGGACGCCGTCGTCGAGGCGCTGTTCGGAAGTGAAGTGCATGGTCGTGCCTTTCGGGAGTGCGCTTGAACGGCGCTCCCGGACGACCTATCGCCCGACCGTGACCCCGGAGGGGAGCACCCATGTCGATACTGCGTTCACGGGTACCACCTCCTCGTTCTCTCGCACGGCCTCCGGAAAGCTAGCAGTGGTCGCCGTGGTCCGCCAACGGGTTTTGCGGAGCCTCCACGCACGCCCCGGCGCCGCTCCGGCCCGGCAGGCCGAGTCCGCGTACTCCGTCCTCATGGGGCTCGAGGACACCAGCTGATCAGGCCCCCTCCGCCTGTCGGTCCCTATGAACCCGGGGAGGCAACGGCGTCACGCTGCCGACCCGGTTCACGGCGCCCAGGAACGCCCTGCGACGTGCGGCTGCAGGTTCGGGTTCGGGTTCGGGAGGCTTTCGCGCAACTCGAACGCCGTGACCTCGGAAGCGGTACCCCTCGATCCTTCCCGCTCCGCTACTGGCTTTTCGCCCCGGGCAAAACATCGCTCGTGCCGGAGCGCGAGCCTGCCTTCCCGGTGGGCGACGGCGCCAGCAGTGCGGCGGAGACCAGCGTCAATGAAGAAAGCAGGCTCACAAGCGCGATGCGTTCACCCGAGGTGAACATGCTCAGGTGCTGCAGGTGGTAGAGCAGATGGAAGACGCAGAAGACAAGCCAACCCGCGCCGACCGTGATGACGTACCGGTCGCTGTCGGCAAAACGCCAGGCCGCGGCTGTCACCACCAAAAGGGCCATGTACAACGCGGCCATGTCCGTGACCAGATGCTCGTTGTACGGGCCGAGGAGAGGCTGCCAAGGCCGACCAATGTGAGGAAATGTCTCATACCAAAGCTCGGGCGCGAAGTAGGCCCACACATGACCCAGGCATGCGAGAACCAGAAAACCGAGAAGTACCCGTCGTGTCACAATCTTTCCCATGGCCATAGGACCGTGACCTACCCTCACATGTGACACGCGATTAGGTGTGACCGTCACCACACTGTTGCCTACACCTCAGGAACACGGCAAAGGACCTTGACGTGGCCGCGCGGTCCCTCGGCGGCTCCCTGTCCATGGCCGACCGACGACGGCGGGACAGCGAAAGACGCCGCGCTCCACTCACCGGTCCTCTCGACGCGTTTGCGATGGCGAAGGACGTCGCGATCGCGACAGCCGAGCGAGCCCGCGACCGCACCAGACAACACCTGTCGGAGCAGCGCGCCGCCGAGCTCCGGGCTGCCGTACCGGCTGCGCCCGACGCCGGCCGTCCGGGGTGCTGCCGGTGGCTGGAGGTGCGACGCTGCGGCCTCATCTTCCACCGGACGTGGCAATGGACCGAAGCCCGCCGCTCCATGGGCCGCGAACTCCTCGCCACGACCCGTCTCCACCCCATCGAGGCCAAGGCCGTGTGGTTAAGGGCTTCGAGCCTGTGTGGTCACGGTGTAATACAGGCCGGGACGTAGGAAGCGGAGCCCTGCCAGGGACGGTTTGGCCCGGACCTGGTACAGCTGCGACGATGCCGCCGCCATGAGCCTCCGTGGTGGGCCGGGTACGCCCCGGGCTCCCGTTCACCACGCACCTCCGCCACCATCCTTTGACATCGAAGTAAGTCCACCCAGGTCAGCTGATTGCGGCGGACTGAGTTGATTGTCAAAGGAGTGCGCCACGAAGCGCTATGCAATCGAGTGGAGGTGAAAGACCTTCTCCGCCGGGCCGTCGCAGCGGTCTGGTGAAGCTGGGGGC
>NZ_JBEZLR010000052.1:0-64244 GCF_040652275.1 Streptomyces sp. NPDC048275 | reverse complement strand
CGCGTCAACGTCCTGTGGGCCCTGATCCGTGACCGACGCTGCTACCAAGTCACGCTTCCAGCTTCCGCAGCCGGTTGACAACAGCATTAGGAAGCGAGGGTGAAGTCGTCGGGGTCGAGGGTGACGCCGAGGTGCGGGGCGAGGAGGTGGCCGGCGAGCAACGGCGGGACGGCGTTGCCGATCTGCGAGAACTGCTGGCCCTTGTTGCCCGCCCAGGGGTAGTCGGCGGGGAAGGTCTGCAGGAGGCCGGCCTCGCGGGCGGTGATCCGGATCGGCTCCGGTACAGCGGGGGCGTCTGTGTCCTCGGTCGGTGCCGAGGCCGCTTCGGCGACCCAGGTGCACTCGTTCGCCCGGTGCCCGAAGAACAGCGTGCCTGCCGGTTCCTGGATGGACCGGACGGTGGCGTTGGCCTGGTTGTTGCTGCGTAGCGACCAGGACCAGCGGTGCGCCTCGGCGGTGAACGTCGGTGCCGGAGCGCTGGCAGCCAGGTTCATACGGGTGCCGTGCCGCGCCGCCCAGCCAGCTCCTTCGCGGCGGGATTCCAGGACCACACCGTCCGGTCGCGGCATCCAGGTGCCACGCTCCCGGGCGTCGGACAGCGTCTTGCGGGAGCCCGAAGGGAACGGTTCGGGCCCGCCGCCGGGCCCGCCGCCGGCGCAGACGGTGGGAACGGGCCGGTCGGTCGCGCCCCACCCCAGCGCCTCGGCCATGCTCACCCAGCGGGCGCGGCCCGGACCGAACAGCCCGTCGGGCTCGTCGACTTGGGCGTGCGTAGGCGTGGGAGGCTGTGCCGTACGGACCCGGGACGCGAGGAGGATGGCCCGCCTCCTCGTCTGCGGAACGCCGAAGTCGGCGGCGTTCAGGATGCCGGTCCAGACGGAGAAGCCCCATGTGCGCAGGATGGCCGCGTACTGGCGCCACAGCGGCAGCACGTCGGGGACCTCCTCCATGGCCACCCACTCCGGCTCGCCGACCGCGTTGAGGGCGTACAGGTAGCGCATCGGCTCGGCGGCCAGCAGGGAGCGCTCGTCGCGACAGGCAGCCAGGAGCTGCTCGCGGGTGTCGCGGCCGGTGGCGAGGTCGGCGACCGCCTGGTGGACCAGGGGCTGGTCCACCAGGCCGAGGCGCTTGCCGGCCATGGACCATGCCTGGCAGGGTGGGCTCGCGATGAGCCCGGCGGTTTTTCCGAGGAAGGGCCAGATGGGATACAGCGCCACGTCGGTGCGAATGGTCAACTGCCCTGCCGCCGCACGGGTTTTGCAGGCCCACTCGTCCCATTCCAGGCCCACGTCCCGTACGCCGAGGATGTTAAGTGAGTGGCTCCATCCCCCCGGTCCTGCAAACAGGTCCAGGATGGTCAAGAGGCCAGTCCGAAGTCGTCCTGTACCGGCTCGGCTTCACCGCGGCAGGCCCACGGGGAGCAGCCGTCGGCGACTCCTTGCTCCAGCTCCTCCAGGTCGGGTCCGCTGTCGGCGAGTTTTTGCTGCATCGCCGCCCATTCGGCGGCGGTGACGTGATCGATGGGAGCTTCGCCGAGAGGAACGCGGGAGCGGTGGAGAAACGCCTCGCCGAGCAGACGGTTGCCGGTGGCGTTTGCGCGGGCATTTCCCTTGCGGATGGCCGCGTCGAACTCCACCACGTCCTCCCATTCTTCCGGGGAGTTTTCGCGGATATGACGCCACTGGGCGTTTCCGTGGAAAGGGCAACCGAGGCAGCTCGATTTCGGAGTGTCGGCCAGGCCGAGCGACGTCAGGTAACGGACGCAGTCGCTTCTTGACCAGCCCATGTCGATGAGCGGGTGCCGGTTGCGCATGTACTTGACGTCGGCGTCCTTGGCCCGGTGGAACTCGTCGGTGGAGATGCCGACCCACTGCTCGACGAAGATCCCCTTGGGGATGCGTGCCGGATAGGGGTAGCCGAGTATTTCGCGGACCTTTTTCTTGATCGGCTTAATTTTGTATTCCCCTGTGCTTCTCTGCACTTCACCCGTTCGTGTCATGCGGGGCAGATAGTTCGTCAATGGGTCTCCTTTGCTGGTGTGAGGGGTGTGAGTTCCAGGGCCGGGCCGGTGGGAGTGGCGCGCCGACTTGGGGTATCGGAACGGCAGCCGCGTTCCACGTCATTGCTTGCGGTGTGCTTGCTGGCATCCGTAGCCGGGGGAGGGAAAAGGGGCTGCGGAGGTGGGGCGGGTCCGGTAACGTCCCGGCCGTGCGTTGATCTTCAGGGTGGTGGCATTGCGGCCGCCGCAGACGGAGTGACCGCTCTCCCGTCGGCATGGCGGCGAGGGCTTGTAGGTGTGTGCAGTCCGTCCAACTCACCGGAGATCACCAACATGCTTCCCAAACTGACCTATGCGGAGTTGCTCAGCCGCGTTGCCAGCGACCCGGCCGTCGTCGGGCTTGTGCTCAAGGGCTCCCATGCTCACGACGGCATGGCCACCGAGTATTCGGACCGCGATGTGTACGTCGTCCTCGCGGAGGGTGCGGATACCGGTCTCTCGGGCCTCCACGGTCATCGTTCTGCTGAGCTCGATGTCGTCGTCACCACGGTCGACCAGTTCCGTCAGCTCGACGGGCATGAGCGCTATGCGCTTTCCCGCGCCCGCATTGTGATCGACCGGCTCGACGGTGAGATCGCCGAGATCGTCGCCGCCAAGGGGCGACGTGACCGTGCCGAGGCGACAGCAGCGGCAGCCGGTTGGCTGGACGCCTATGCCAACTCCCTATACCGATCTGTCAAGAACGCCCGGGACGGCAACCTGCTGGCCGCCCATCTCGACGCGGCCGAAAGCATAGGTTTTCTGCTGGAGCTGCTGTTCGCTCTGGATCGTCGTTCACGTCCCTATAACAAGTACCTGGATTGGGAGCTGGCCAGGTTTCCCTTGCCAGGGTGGGTAACGGGCCCGTTCCTGGACAAGATCGGACGGATCGCAGGAACGGGTGACGTGGACCTCCAGCGGAGCCTCTTTGCCCAGGTCGAGGCTGTGGCACGCCAAGCCGGCCACGGTCCCACGCTCGATGCCTGGGGCGAAAATCTGCTGTTGATGCGTCCGGAGCTGAACCACAAGGCGAAGTGATCACTCCTGGCTTTTCCTCGTTCGGGACCTGGGCTGGGGGATACCCAGGTCCACGGCCGGACGCTGAGCTCGGCGCTGTGTCTCGTCTCGCTTCGCGCGGAGGAAGGTGAGGGTGAGGTCGATGCCTTCGATCTCACCGACCCAGCCCTCGGCCTCGGCGCGTCCTCGACGGTCGATGAGGTCGGCTTCCAGCTCGGTGAGCCGGGCAAGCATTTTGGGGTTGACGTGGAGCATCGGGCAGCGGATGCAGGCTTCTCTGAACTTTGGGGCCGTGCCGTCCCAATGCCTCTGATCTGCAGCTGTTTGAAACCGAATGGATGCCAGAGGAATCACAGGAGTGTTCCGGAGAGCGAGAGCCGTTCCGCCTGCCGCCTCGGTACTGTGACTTCGCATGACCGACACCGAGATCGACATCACCGCGGACCTGGTCCGCGACCTGCTGGAGGAGCAACATCCAGACCTTGCCGGGCTGGCCATCCGGGAGGTGGCGGGCGGCTGGGGCAACCAAATGTGGCGTCTCGGGGACGAGTTGGCCGTGCGCATGCAGCGCATGGACCCCACCCCGGAGCTCCAGCTGAAGGAGCGGCGGTGGCTACCCGTGCTGGCCCCGCGCTTGCCGCTCCCGGTGCCGACCCCGGTGCGGTTCGGCGAACCGTCCGAGCGCTTCCCCAAGCACTGGACCGTGATGACGTGGGTTCCCGGCGCGCCGCTGGACCACGGCTCGATCAGCCGCGGCGACCACGCGGCCGACACGCTGGCGGGCTTCCTCCGGGCACTCCATGTGGAGGCGCCCGCCGAGGCGCCGATCTCTACGGACTTCGGTGCCCATCCCAGGAACTGCACGGACGGCTTCGAGAACTTCTTCCAGGCCGTTGCCCCCGACGACATCGCTGCCGACGTCCGGGCCGTCTGGGACGACGCCGTTGCCGCCCACGCATGGGAGGGTCCGCGGGTCTGGGTGCACGGCGACCTCCATCCCGCAAACGTCGTCGTCTCGGACGGAACGCTCTCGGGCATCGTCGACTTCGGTGCCATGTTCGCCGGCGATCCGGCGTGGGACCTCGCCGCCGCATGGGTGCTGCTGCCCGCGGGCACGGCCTCACGGTTCTTCGACATGTACGCGCATGCAGACGAGGCGGCGATCCGGCGCGCCCGCGGGCTGGCCGCTATGAAGAGCCTCTTCCTGATGCTCATGGGGCAGAACGGAGATCGGGGCCTTCCCGGCGGCAAGCCGCACTGGGGACCTGCAGGCCGGGCAGCACTTGATCGTGTTCTGAAGGGCGTTTGACGCACGCTTCTTAAACCTGTTCTCGATCTTGATTGAGGGCCATGCGGCAGCCCACCTTCGTGGGGTCATCGATCGCCACGCATGGTGGGGATGCCAAGGTCCACGGCCGTATGCTGCCCGTGGCCCCGATCGAGCTGGCGGAGCTTCTCCTCGGCGCCAGCCAGGCTGACCTGGAGACCCTCGACCTCGCCGAGCCAGCCTTCCGTCTCGGCTTCGGCGATTCGGGCGATCAAGTTGTCGTGGATCTCGGCAAGCCGTGCCCGTTGGGCCGGGTCAGGCCGGAGGAGCGAGCATCTGACACAAGCGTGCTCATGGATGCAGGGGGATCCGAAGGCGCGTGCGCAGGTGCCGATGGACACCTTCCGCTTCTCGAAGTGGGCGAGGAAGGCGTCCCACTCCTCCTCTGTCGGGATCCGGTACTCCTCGCCGGGACGGGAGGCCCGTCGGCGGGCGATGAACGCCCGGTGGGCCTCGATCGTCTCGGCAGGGTAGACCGCCTTGTATCCGATCGTGGTGTCGATGCTCTTGTGACCGCAGATGACCTGGGCAATGTGCGGGGGCAGTCCGTTCATGATGGCGTCGGTGACGAAGATCCTTCGAAAGTCGTGGGGAGAGAAGGACAGTGCCTCACCTTCGGCGTTGGCCAGCCCAGTCGCGGCCAGCGCATTGATCAGCAGTTTGCGGATCGCGGTCGGCGTGAACGCGCGGTACTCGGAGCCGATGCCGCGCTGGAACAGCAGCGGCATCGGCGGGTTCCAGACCTTCTCGCGGACGTCATAGGCGGCCACCAGCGGAACCATCCCGCCGGGGCCGCGCAGTCGACTGATGATGGCGCTGAGGACATCGGCGAGTTCCGGGCTGACCAACAGGAGTCGCTCGGTGTCGGTCTTGGACGGAGCGATCTGCAGCAGCGGGACGACCTCGCCGGTGGCCGGGAGCCGGTACTGGGTGACGCTGTGGTGCGTGAGTTCCAGGAGTTCCTCGTTGCGAACGCCGGTCAGACGCAAGACCTCGATCGCGGCGAACGCCCAGAAGGCTTCCTCTTCTTCAAAGGACAGGTTCCGTCGGCGCCCGCTGGAGGTCTCTTCGGCCCACGTTAGGTGGCCTGCGGCTTTCGGAGCGATGGCTCTGCGCAGGGCCCCGCCGGTGCCGGGGATCAGTTCTCCGGGCTCGGTGTCTCCCGCCGCCTGGAGCAGGCCGGCGGCTTTACGGCGCCGCCGGTCGGTGGTGCTGACCAAGATGGGAAGGACGGGCAGCCGCTCGCGGGTGCGCTGATCCATCCGGGCTTTGCGTCTCTTGCGTTCCTTTGCCTTGTGGATCTCGTCGTCGCTGATCGGACAGGGCACGGCCCATGGCCCCCAGCGGGCCGGTTCCTCGGCCGCCCATTGCGCGATGTCGAGGTAGAACGCTCGGACGCGCATGAGTTCGTCCTTGGCGTTGAGTCGCGGGCTGGAGACCTCGACGCTCTTGCCGTCGGGGCCGACGACGTTGCGCTTCTTGACTTTCAGGTCGTCCTTCCAGGCGCGAGCCACCGCCGGGGGCAGCCGCAGTGAGTCGATTCCCGGCGCCAGAGCTTCGATCCGGGCCCAGAACAGGCCCGCGAGCGTGCGCGAGATCGCGTCCAGGCTGGCGAAGTCCAGCGATGGTTGGCGCTCGCGCAGATAGTCCACGATCACGTCGCGTACCGGTTGGCACCGGATCCGGTAGCGGTCCACCAACTCTTCGATGCTCAACTGGCCCAGAGCGAGCCCGAAGGCACGAATCGTGGCCGGGGCATCCTCGGGGAAGATGCCCATGGCCCGCAGCCGCAGGTAGAAGTCGACCTTCTTCTGCCCGCCGCGGGCGTGCACCCGGCGCTGGGTATCGACGAGCTCCACGCAGTCGCCGACGGTGATGTCGCCGATCCGTCCGCCCTTGCAGGCCAGCAGGGTGGCGATCCGCGTCGCGGCGATCTGCGCATCCTTGCGCGAGCTCGCTGGCCCGGCGGCGGCCAGCTGGTGCAGGCGCGCGAATCCGTCCGGGTCTCGAACCTCGGCCATCACAGAGGCGAGATACCGGTGCGTGCGGGTGAGCATCCACGGCAGAGCAGGACGGATGACGTCTCCGCAGATCAGCATGAGCAGCCCAGAGGTCAGGTCTTCCCGGTCATGCGACGGTGAGGGCCCGCGCTCGCTCAGCCACCGCTGTGGGAGCTCCACCCAGGCGGCTCCGCACAAGTCCTCGGCCCCCGTAGCCATCCAGCGCTGCTGCCACGTATCCCCGGGCTGGCTCGACAGCCAGTGCAGCAGCTTGGTCACCCCACGGCGGCGTCCGGCTCGGGTGCCGTTCGCCGCAGGGAGGAACGGCGGCGCCGTCAGGCGTCGCAGCGTCTCCTCAGACGACTGCGCGGTCTGGGACCACCACCGTTCTGCGGTCCGGGCCGGGAACTGCTCCCGCAGCCGGCTGTTCCGCGCCTGGGCCTGCTCAGCGGTCGCGTTCGTGATCTCCAACGTCTTGCGCGTCGCGTGTTTGACGACGGCTGTCATGACGAGCGCCCGAACAGGACATCCAGCGACGCCGGGTCGTAGCCCGGTGCCGGCGGCGGAGGCGCCGACTGGATGTCCTCGCGGGCCTGGCGTGCGTGGTGCGCCAGCACGCCGGCCACTACCTCGTCCTTGTGCGGCATCAGATATACCTCCGTGGCAGACAGGTGAGCGTGTCCGAGCACCCACTGCACGTCGGACAGCGTCAGCTTCGGGTCGCGCACCATGCGGGCGGCCGCGCTGTGCCGCAGGTCATGAAGGGTCCAGTCGGCGCCGAGCGAGGCGTTGACGCGCTCGAACATCCGGTGGGCACCGTGGTAGGTCAGGGGTCGGATCGGGTCTCGCCGTGTCCACCACACCGGCTGGGTGCGGCCTCGCGCAACCTGGCCTTGTACCTCCTGCTGGTAGAGGCGCAGCCACACGAATGCGTCTGCCGACGCCGGCACCTGCTGGACCGCCCGCGAGCCCTTGCGCACCACGCTGATCAACTGCTGGCCAGGGTCGACATCCCGCTGACGCATGCCGATCAGTTCCGAAGCCCGCACCCCGGTGGAGATCCAGAAGGCGACCAAGGCCCGGTCGCGGTTGGAGGGCAGCGCCGCGAACAGCTTGTTGAACCATGGTTCCGGAATCGAGCGCGGGATCCGCCGCGGCAGGCTCGGCCGGTAGCGGCCCACCCGCTCGGGCCTCCAGCCGTCCATCGGATTGTGGTGCGCGTGAGCCCGCCCAGAGCGGCGGGACAGATCCAGCGGGAACGGGTTGAGCAGCGGGCCGGTCCCCGCATCGCGGTGCACATCGTAGAACCGGCGCAGGACCGTCTCGCTGTGCACGACGGTGGCCGGAGCGTATCCGGATCCGGTCGACGGCTTCCCGGTCACCGGGTTCGCAGCACCGGCTCCCCGTACCGCTCGCGGGCCCTGGGCCTTGATCTTCCTGGGTTTGGTGGTCTCTTGGATCCAGCAGCTGAAGTCGCGGGCTTCCCGACGGGTCGCCCGGTCCCAGGAAACGTCCACGGCCTGCAGGAACCGCCACCACCGCAACAGATCCATCCCGTAGGAACGGACCGTTGACGGTGCTTTCCCCGCGGCCAGCAACTCCTGGAAATAGACGGCGACCGCCTCGACGGCCGCTCCGTCGGGATCGATCAGCCGGTAGGGCTCGTACCGGTCGCCGGTCTCCACCAGCCGACCCCACCGGGGAACCGCCAGGGCCGCCAAATCTCTTCGGGGAGCATCGTTCATCACGACCGGTGACCGTAGTGCCCGAGGACTCCATCCGCCCACTGAACTGGGCAATCTCTGGGGTTCGTTCAGTCAACGGGGCATGTTCGTGCTGGCAGGGGGTGCCGTAGGGGCGTCCGCAAGAGCCGAGTTCGACCTTGCGGCGGTCGAAGTGCTCCTCGAACTCGGTCCACTCCTGCTCGGTGGCGTCCCGGTACTCTTCCGAGGGCCGGACCTGGCGCCTCTGGTGGAGGTGGGCCTGGTAGTGGCGGACCACGTCCTCGTCGAAGACGGCGACGTAGCCGCGGGTGGTCTGGATGCTGAGGTGGCCCAGCAAGGCGGCGCCGATGTGGATGGGCAGGCCGCTGTTGACCAGTTCGGTGGCGAAGATCCTTCGGAAGTCGTGCGGGGTGAACTTCAGCCCGCGGAATCCCGGGTGGGTCTCGGCCAGGTCCTCGCAGCGTCGGCTGATCATGTGCTGGATGGTGCCGGGGTTGAAGATCTTCGATCCGATCGCTCCGTTCTGGCGTTGGAAGAGGAAGGGCATCGGCGCACTCCAGACCTTGTCGTGCGGGTCGTAGCGACTGACCAGGGGAATCGGCTTCCCCCGTCGGCCGTGGCGGCGGATGATCGAGGCGATGACGTGGAACAGTTCGGCCGACATCGGGATGACGCGCTCGCGGTCGGTCTTGGACGGCGCGATGACCAGCAAGGCGATGACTTCGCCGTTCGCGCGCTGGTACTGGCGGATGCTGAGGTGCGTCAGCTCGCACATCTCCTCGATGCGGACGCCGGAGTGCCGCAGTGCCTCCACCGCCGCCCAGTCCCAGAACGCGGCCTCCTCGTCCGCTTCGATGTTCACCAGGTCGCCGGAGTCCAGGTTCAGAACGCGGGTAGGGACGGCGTCACCGTGCCGGAGAAGCTTGCGGTCCGATTCGCTGATCACCCGGCGGTAGGCGGTGCCAGCATGGCTGAACTCCTCGCCGTCGGCGGCCTGGTCGGCGCGTGCGAGCAGGAGCCGGGCCTGGTCGTAACGGGACTCGACGTGCTCGACCAGGATGGGCAGGAGGGGCTGGCGCTGCCGGGTGCGGTCCGCAGAACGTTCGGTGCCCTTCCGCCGACGGACGCCCAGGCCGTGGAATTCACCGGGCGGGACTGGACACGGTGCGACCCAAGCCGCCCAGCGTTCGGGTTCGTCGGCAGCCCAGGTGTGCAGGTCGTAGTAGAAGCTGCGGACCGAGATGACGATGTCGTCCTGGCCCATCCGGTGGGTGCCGTCGTCCTTGAGACGGATAGTCTCGCGCCAGCGTGTGTAGAGATCCGGAGCGATCCGAAGGCCCTGCTGGCCGGGGTTGAGCTGTTCGATCTTCACCCAGAAGTGTTTGACCAGCAGAAGCGCGAGCTGCTTCATGCTGGAGTAGTCGAGATCGGCGCGACGCCGGCCGAAGTAGTCGATCAGCAGACCGCGGACGGCCTGGTCGCGGACCCCGTACTGGTCGACGAGCTCCTCGATGCTCCGCTGGCCGCGCATCATCGCCGCCCGCATGGTCGTCGGCGTGGAGGTCGGGAACCGGTCCATGGCGATGAGGGCCGTCCACATTCCGTGCCCGAACAGGCGGTTGGAGGCAGGTTGACCGGGCTGGAGACGGCAGCGGGCCAGCCGGTTGTCGTGCGCGTACTGAAGGATCGACGCCGGCGTGACGTCGGCCAGCGCGACGCCCTGATAGGTGAGGAGGGTGCACATGTCGAGTACCGCCTCCCGCTGGTGCTTGAGCCGCAGCTCCTGTGCGGCGATGTGCTCCTCGAAGGTGACCAGCAGCGGGTCGTTCTGCGCGGAGATGAACAGGGGCGTGAAGTTGTTGAGCTGGTTCCGGCGGAAGGCGAGCATCGTGGGCTGCACGACGCGGAGACAGAACAGCGTGCGGACCCCAGGGGTGATCGCGAGGCCGGTCGTCCTGCGGGCTCCGAGGCTGTTCGCCTTGATCAGTCCCTTGCCCAGAGGACTGGCATCCCACCGCTCCTGCCAGGTCTGACCGGGGTGGGTGGACAGGTACTGAAGGATCCCTCGGGTGGCCTGGGCGCGCTGGTGCCGTGTGACGGTGGAGGCGTCCTCCCAGACGTCGAAGGCCAGCTTGGAGATGTGGTTGATCGTGGCACCGGACAGTTCCCCGTGCGGGCGCGGTGGTGTCTTCGCGATCGCGGCCTGCGGCTTCATCGGGCCGCCCACGAATCGGCTGGGGAAGGTGAGCCCCTCCAGGATGGGCCCGTGTCGGCGGCTGACCCCCGTGGTCGGGCTGGCCTGTGACCTAGGCACCGAACACCGCCTTGATGTCGTCCGCGGAGTACCCGGTGGGGTAGGTCATCGCAGGTCGGGGGGTGCTGTAGTGCTCGGCGAGCTTGTCGAACATCTCCTCCACCCGCGCGGTGAGGTAGCGGCTGGTGGTCTGGATGTTGGCGTGCCGCATGATCGCCTGGACCTCGACCGGGGTGAGTTTCCCGCCGTTGGCCATCCGGGACGCCGCCGTGTGTCGGAGGTCGTGCAGGGTCCAGTTCGTGCCCAGCAGCTCGTTCGCCCGCTGCATGATCCGGCGCATCGCCCAGTAGGACAGAGGCCGATCGCTCCCGCGACGGGTTCGCCAGACCGGCTCGCCCTGGGGAGGCGTGCCCGCTTCGTCGAGGTAGCGGGCCAGCCGGACGAACGCCTGCGGTGAGGCCGGCACCGCTTCCCTCTCCCGGGTGCCCTTGGAGATCACGTAGATCCGCTGGCCGGACCAGTCGATGTCGTTCACTCCGACCCCGAGGAGTTCGACCGCGCGGGCGCCGCTCGAGACGTAGAACTCCATCAGGGCGCGGTCGCGCTCGCAGCTCATGCAGTCGAACAGCTCGTCCCAGAGCCGGTCGGGGATGGAGCGGGGCGGTCGGTCGGAGACCTTCTGCCGAAGCCGTGCCCGACCTACAACCGCTCGCGGCTCCAACGGGCTTCGGTGTGCGAGGGCCCGTCGGCGGTGCGGCGAGACAGGGACAGGGTTGACCACCGGGCCGTTGCCCTGATGGGCGTGGAACCCGTAGAAGCCGCTGATTACCGACAACGCGTGGTTGATCGTCCTCGGCGCATATCCGGGGCGGAGTGCGGGCTTGCTGGTCCTGAGGTTCACCGATCCCGGCGCGTCTCCGCCCGGCCGCGTCCGATGGCGCTGCGGATTCGAGGCAGTCCGCAGCCACCCTGCCAGCACCGCGACCTCCGCCTCAGTCGCCTTCTCCCAGGCCACCCCCAGCAGCCACAGCAACCGGAACCACCGCAGCAGGCCGTACCCGTAGCTGCGTACCGTCAGCGGACTGCAGTCGTTCAACGCCAGGTCGCGCAGGTAGGCGGTAGCCGCTTCGATCTCGTCGTCGTACGCGTTCACGACGATGTACGGCGGGTGGACGCCCCGAGCGGGGACAACGGCCCCCACCCGGGGCAGCTCGGCCCGCCCCTCGATCAGTTCATGCCGCAGTTCCAAGGTGTTCCTCCTCGTCGATCGCACTGACCATCACGTCGATCAACGAGGGGAGCTGGTGCAGATAACTGTGCATTGCCGCCTGGTCATACCCGGATTTCCGTCCTTGTTCAGGACGTAGAGCGGCATCGACGCAAACCTGTGGTCGGGGTCCAGGGCATCCTTGCGTATGTTTCCGGACGATACGCGGAGAACGGGTATGCCTGCGGGTCCGGCTATTTCTTGCTCCAGCCGGTCGAGATGGGAATAGACGGCTTTAGGTTCCCATCCTGTGTCGGCGAAAATTGCGTAGTCGACCTTCGGGAGGATGCCGTGTGCGGAGAGGGCGAGCATGGCGCTGGACTGGATACCGGCACCTAGAGAAATTGCCCGGCAGGCAGGGAGTTCGGAAATGATTGGTCCTGGGGGTGAGGAGGGCGGGGGCTCGGTTCTGCGGCGAGGCGGGCGATGCGGTCGCTGATGAGCGCGGGGTGGCGGACGGGCAGCGCGTGCGTGGTGCGGGGGAGGATCTCCAGGCGGGCGGCAGGGAGTTGGGCGGCCAGCTGCTTGGTGTGGGCGGCGGGGATGTGCCGGTCGTCCGCGCCGGCCATCAGCAGCAGCCGGTCGCCGAACTGGTTGAGCGCGGTGGCGTCGCGCGGCTGGTAGCGGCGCAGGCACTGCCACAGGTCGGCGAGATCGCGGGTGCGGGTGTGGCGGATGCCGTGGCGGCACGGCGGTGGCCCATCGGCCGGTCGGTCGGGGTGGGGCGCGAGGCTGTAGGGGTGTGTGGTGGGCAGCCGGTGCCGCAGGAAGTCCACCGTGCGGGGCGCCCGGGTGCAGGTCAGGGCGGTGAGGCTGCGTCCGGCGGCCAGGAGCCAGGCGCGCGGGTCGCGTCCGGGCAGCACGCTCGCCCCGCGTGCGGTGGCTGACAGCAGCACCATGCCCCGGATGCGGGCGTGGTGTTGGGGGTGCAGGGCGGTGAGTTCCTGCAGGACGAGGGCGCCCAGGGAATGGCCGGCGAGCACGAGCGGCCCGGCGGGGACGACGTGGGCCAGGATCTGGTGCAGGTCGTCGGCGAGCTGCCGGATCGTCAGCGGTGCCTGGCCGCGCGGGGTGTGACCGTGTGCGCGCTGGTCGTAGCGCACGACGGTCAAGCCCAGGCCGGTCAGGTGCCGGGCGTGGACGCGCCACAGGTCGGCGGTGACGGACGCGCCGTGCACCAGCACGACCGCCGCGCCGCCGGGACGCGGGCGCACAGGGGTGTCGCGGTAGACGGACAGGCGAGTGCCGTCCGTAGCGGAGACCGACAACACCTCGGTGGCAGAAGGAGGGTTGCGCACAGGTAGGACTCCCAAAGGGGGGATCAGTAGGGGGCAGCCGTTCGCCGTCCGCGCCGGAGGGCCTGGGGCGGGCGAGCGCGCGGTGCCCTTCAGCGGCTGTGTCGCGCGGGATCCCGGCGGCGGACATGTTCAGCGGCGCGGGCCCGGCGTGACGGCGGGGGCGGCAACGACGGGCGGCCGTGTCGTGGTCGACCAGCGCGGAACGCTGACGGTCGGCAGTGCAGGACCGCGAGCCGCCCGGGCGCGGGCGAGGTCCCGCGGTGTGGGCGCCGCCACGGCCCGGGGCGCCGCGGGGGCGTGCGGCTTCAGCGGGCGCAGGTGGGCGTGGCACTCGCGCGGCACGCAGGCGCGTTCCCGGGAGACCGGCGCCGGATCGGCCAGAGCCGTGGCGAAGGCCGCGACCAGATGGGCGGGTGTGGCGCTGTGGAAGTCGGCCTCCCACAGCGCCCGTCGCGCCTCCGGGGCGGCAAGGATCCTCGCGCGCCACGCCTCGTCCCGGGCCACGTTGTGCCCGCCGAACGAGGAGGGAGGGCGGTATTCCAGGCGGGCCAGCCGGTCGGGCGAGGTCGCGGTGATGTGCCAGCCGTCCACGGTGATCTGCCAGCGGGCGGCGCGCAGGACCTCCCACACCATCTCCGGATGGTCATCGCGCTCGCGGTAGGGCTCGTCGTCCCATCGGCCCGCGGTGACGTCGGCGTCCAGGGCGGCGGTGACGGCGGCGACGATCTCGGGCGGGGTCTCGTCGGTGAAGGCCGCGGTCCACGTCGGTGGGGCGTGCAGATCCGTGCGGCAGCGGATCTGCCACAACGCGGTGGCGTCCGGCATCAGTTCGGAGGCTTCCGGGACGTAGGCGACGCGGAGTTGGCTGCCCATGGTCGTGACGTAGAAGTTGCCCATCTCGTCACACATGCCGTGCCAGTAGTGATGGGTCAGCGGGACGAAGGCGTCGTCACCGCAATAGGCACTGCCGGCAAGGTAGCCAGGGGCGACGAGGACATCGTCACCGGTACGGTCACGGCCGGCCCGCTGCGTGCGGCGCAGGCCGGGGTCGGGGCGGGGTTCGGGCACAGGGGAGTCCAGTGGTGGGGAAGAGACGGAGCGCTTCGGACCGCCGTCAGGTGTCGGCATTCAACGGCCCGGGCGGCGCAGGAGCTTGAGCTGTGCCGAAGAGGCCGGGCGGGAAGGTCAGCTGCGTGATCGTGTGGGGTTGGCAAGGCGCAGGTGCGCGGTTGTTCGGGCCACGGGTACAGCGCTGGCCGGGGACCGGGCGGTGGCGCGGGCAGCGTGAGCTTGGGTGCGGGCCGCCGCAGAGCGGATGGTCAGGAAGGGCAGATGGCGCTCGGGGAGGTTGTGCGGCCTGCGGCGGACCGGTGCCGGGCTGGAGAGGGCGTCGGCGGCGGCGATGATCAGGTGCAGCGGGGTGGCGGAGGTGAAGTCCGCGTGCCAGCGGGGCCCGTTGGCGGCCTCGATGCCCGCGTACATGGTGCGTTCGGCGGCAACGCCACCTTCCAACTCGGAGTGGAAGTCGGCGTCGTACTGGCGGAGGCTGAGGTAGGCGTGTCGGTCGGGTGAGTGCTGGTACTGGAAGAGGGCGTTGGCCTCGTCCTTCCAGCCGCGGGAGATGAGGACATCGCCGGGGGCGATGGGGGTGAAGTGGGGGCCGCCGGGGAGGAAGTCCTTGTGGTCGTTGTCCAGTCCGCGCATGAGGGTGGTGGTGAAGGCGGAGACGATCTCGGCAGGCCAGTCGCGGGTGAAGTGGGCGGTCCAGTGGGGGACGGCCAGTGGCGCGCGGGCGTAGGAGATCGTCCAGCCGTCGGGAAGGCGGGCGATCTGTGCGCGCAGGCAGGGGCTGGAGAACATTCGCCCGGCGGGCGTGCGTGCCTCAGCCCAGCTCGCTGCGTGCAGCGGGCGGGTGACCACGGCGGAGTTGCCGGGGCCGGCCAGATAGACGGGGCTGACCATGTGGTCCGTCGGGGCGAAGCCGGTCATCGCGTGCGTCCTGCGGCGGCCTGCTTGGTCGCAGGAGGTGTCACGGCCGCTGTTCGGGCGGGGGGCGTGGTGGGCTTGTGCTGGGCGAGGGCACGCTGGCCTTCGGCGGTGACGTGGAGGCGCTGGCCCTGGTACAGGGACGTCGTGGTGTCCACCTGGATGAGTCCTCGCTTGATCAGGGCGTTGAGGGTGGCGACGTTCACGGTGGCCCGGTCCTTGTCGATGGCCTTGAGCACGCCGTACCGGCTGATCACGTAACGGGTGCCGCCCCCTGCGGACAGCCGGGCGAGGACCGTGTACTGGCTGTCCGTGATCTTCGGCGCCGGTGTCGCCTGGTGCTGTTCGGCGTGCTGCTTCAGGTCCCGGGTGATGCCGCTGGCGAGGTAGTAGCAGCCGGTGTGGGCCAGATCGAGCTGGTGGGCGGCGTCCGCGAGGTGCTCCGCCATGGCGGGGACCGCCTCCGCGTGCCGCGCCGTACGCACGGCTGCTTCATCGGCCGGCGTGTCGGGGAACGGGGCGCCCGGCGGGCCGGGGAAGGGGGCGCCCTCCAGCGGGTTGGCCTCCAGCGCGCAGGCCAGGTCGGAGGCGGCGAGACTGGCGGCCAAGACGATCGAGGCGAGTGCTTCCAGAGCCGGGCGGCTGCCGGGTACGGCGGTGTACTGGCTGCCGTCGAGGGCGGCGAGGCGGAACATGGCCTGTTGGACCAGCTCGTTCGTGTCCACGATCTTCGCCGTGAGCTGCTGCCGGGCGTCGGTGCCGGGTGTCAGGGCGAGCGAGCGGATCTCGCTGTGCAAGTCCTCGAAGTCGCCGCCGAGTTGCCGCAGTCGGGCAATCTCGGCGTGCAGATCGATCTGGCGCATGGTGCAGTGCTCCGGGGGAGGCGGATGGTAGTCAGCGGCTGCGCCGCTGGACCGGTGCGGTGGGCGGCGGTGAGGGGGCGGCACCGGGGCGGGACGGTGCCGGTGCGATGTCCTGCGTGGTCGCGATGCCGAGGTCGACGTGCACGCGGACGCCGTGGGTGTAGAGATGGGCCTCGACACGGACTACCGCGTTCACGGCGTCGGCTGCGCCGGGCCCGGCAGCCAGCGTGTACTCCCCCGTCGTTTCTGTGGGAGTGAAGCCGTGTTGGGTGAGGACGTCGCCAGCCCGGTCCGTGAGAGCGGTGGCGGTGACCGTGCCGCCGTGGAATCGGATGGTCGCCTCGCGCTCGGCACCGTCGGTACTGGGGTGGTGTGTGGTCCAGGCGAGGTCGACGAGGTCCTGGGTGTGGGCCATGAGCCCGTAGGCCGCGACACCGGCGCGCTCGTGCGCGTCCTCGGCGGTCTCGGGCGGCAGGAGGTAGAGGGTGCGGCCCTGGTGTTCGCGGGCGGTGAATCCCGCGCCGGTCAGGATGCGGGCGGCGTTGCGGAGAGGGCGGTTGAGGACGACGAAGGTCCATCCGTCGCCGGTCGAGCCGATGAAGACGTCGTGGTGGTCGGTGAGAGCCATGGTGCTCCGGAGGGTCGTGGTGCGGTGAGCGCGATCCGGGGGTGTGGCGCAGCCCGGTCAGGCGGCCGTGCCGTAGTCGCCTTGCTGGGGTGCGTGCTTGGCGATGGCGCGGGCGGTGATGGCCTTCGACGCTCGGGCGGAGGCGGCGGACAGCTCGTCAGCGCCGGGCTCGAGGTACCAGGGGCGCAGGTCGAGCATGGCGGCGCGCATGCCGGTGGCGAAGCAGAGCGCGGTGCCCTTGGGCAGGGCACGGATCGCGTCGGCGGGCAGGATCCGCTCCTGCCGCATCGACACGGAGGTCGACTTGCCGGACTCGGAGTGGGAGGTGGAGGTGGTCTCGACGTCGTGGTCGCCGATGAGGCGGGAGAGCTTGTCGGCGAAGTCCGGGTCGTCGATGCCGGAGCCGATGACCTTCACGGTCGAGGCGGACCACATGGCGTCCATGCCGGCGTCCGACCACACCTTCTGGCCCTGGCGGTAGGACTGGAGGATGGTGATCGGGATGATCCCGCGGCTGCCGAGGTGGGAGTACAGGTCCGGCAAGTCGCTGATCTTGCACACGTTGGCGGCCTCGTCGAGGATCGCCAGCATGGGCGGGTCGAGACGTCCGCCGGCGCGTTCGGCCTGTGCGGTCGCGGCCCGCATAACCGAGTCCGCACACGCCGCGATCAGCGCACTGGCGCCCCCACCGCCATCCTTCGACAGCAGGTACAGCGTGTCGGCGGACACGACGAACGCGGACGGCCGAAACTCGGGGACGTCCTTCTGCGGGGTGACCCAGGCGGCGATCTCGCTGTTCAGCAGCGCGGCGGCGTACTGGCGGGCGGTCTCGTAGATGCCGTCCCGGGTTTCCGGCGGTCCTTCCACCGTTCCCTTGAGCTGGGCGGCGACGGCGGCGAGTTGGTGGTCGCGGAGGATGTCGAGCGGGGTACGGTCGGCGGGGAAGGCCAGCCACTGCATGACGTCGGTGATCGGCCGCTCGTCGAGGGCCGCGGCCAGGAAGAGCTGGGCGAGGATGTTGGATCCGGCCTTGGACCAGAAGTCGCCCTGCTGGCTCGCATCTACTGAGGCGGCGAGGAAGTGGCCGGCCAACCGCCCGGCGCCGTCCAGGGTTTTGGCGTCCGCCAAGGGGTTCCACCACATGGCGCGTGCGGCGTGCGCGATCTGCTGCGGGTCCATCGACCACACCTGTCCGACGCGGGCGCGGGCGTCGTAGGTGGCGGTGAAGGCATCGCCGGCGGCTTTGTTCGAGGTCAGCAGGACGGGGCCGGGCGCGGAGAGGATGGAGGGGATCGCGAGCGAGGTGGTCTTGCCCGAGCGGGGCGCCATGATGGCGACGGCCACGTCCTCGTAGCCCATGCGCACCTCGTGCCGGGTGCCCTGCAGGTTGCCGAGCAGGATGCCGGTGTCGCGGGCCTCGATGTGCTTGGCGTCCTTCAGGCTCGGGCGCAGGGAACGGGCCTTGTCGGTGATCGCCTTGGCCATCAGCGGCTCGATGTCCCGGGCCTTGGCCATGCCGGTGATCTTCTTCTTCCGGCCGCCGCTGCGGTTCTTGTGCCGGGCCCACAGGACGCCCGCCGCTGTCCCGAGGGCAAGGAGGAGGAGAACGGGAACGATGCGGGCACCGATCAGCAGGGACGTTTCTCCCGCGTCGGGCCAGACCTGCTCGGGGTGGAGCAGGGCGGTGGTCGGCTGGTAGGGGGCCCAGCTGGCTCCGGTGAGGTAGACGGTGATGTTGCCGGACAGCCAGGCGAGGTGGGCGAGGGGGACGACGACAGCGAGCACGCCGAGGAGGAGGCGCAGGACGAGGTCGTACCCGTCCGTGTTGCTGTTGGAGGAGGAAGGGGGCAAGGGCTACGTGCTTCCGGGCGGAGATGGAGGGATCAGCGGCTGCGGCTGTTCTTGGCCGGCGGCTGTCGCGAGGGGTTCGGACTCGCCGGCGAGATGGCGTGCCGGGCAGCGAGGGAGTGGACGCGCTCTTCCAGCGCCCCGGCCACGTACACCGCGAGCACGTCCGTGGCCCTACGGGTGACGACGTTCGGGTCGCGGGTCGGGAAACTGCGCCCGCTGTCCATGCGCAGCACGGGCTTTGGATCGGCGAGCGCAGCGGTGAACGCGGCGACCAGGCGGGCGGGAGTGTGCGCGCCGAAGCGGGCCTGCCACACCGGCCGGTCCCGGCCGAGTGCGGCGGTGACGAACCAGGCGCCCGGTTCTTCCACGCTGCCCAGCCGCTGGAGATACGCGGTGCCGCCGGGTGACACGAGGCCGTCGTCCGCGGAGGCGGGCGACCAACCGACCTGTTGGAGCGGCTCGCACGGATCGGAGGATGCGCCCGTCGGCGGGGCCGGATCGGTGAGGGCATCGGTGGCGGCGGCGATCAGTTCTACAGGCGTGCGGGCGCCGAAGCTCGCGTACCACGCGGGCCGGTCCGGCTCCGCGGTGTGGTGAAGGGTCCACCACTGTCCGTCGGGTTCGGGTTCCAGGCGCAGGAGGGCTTTCTGGCCGGGGCTGGAGAGCAGGACGCGCGGCATCAGGGGGTCGTCGCCGTGGCTCCAGCCGCAGGCGCGGTGGAGGGGGATGGTGATCCAGGCGGGGTCACCGCCACCGGCCAGGTGGCGCGGTGCGATGAACTCGACCTCGACAGTGTCGGGAGCCGGGGGCATGGTCACTTCCGTGCCGGGGTTCGCCGGTCGGCCGCGGGAGCCGGTGCAGGTGCCAGAGGTGAGGGGGCTTTGCGGGCGGCGGCGTTGATCTCGCGGAGTGTATTGCCATGGGTGGCCCAGTCGTCGAGGTAGCTCCACGCTTCGGCGTGGTACTCGGCGAGGGCGTCGTCGAAGGCCGTGGTGCCGGGCTTGGCGGTGGCGGGAAGGGCGTCTCGGGTTTCCAGCCACTGCTCGTGAAGTTGTTCGAGCCGGTCGAGGGCGGCGTGCAGGACACCCAGTTGGTAGACCCAGCGGCTCTGCACGGTGTTTTCCGGCAGATGGCCCAGTTGCGTCTCCGCTGTGGCCAGCAGGTGACGGGCGCCGTACCGGAGTGATTCGAACGCCTCGGCGGTGTCGGCGTCGCGCTGGCTCGCGCGCAGGCCGTAGGCGTGGTCGTCGTAGGGCCATCCGTCGAGGTCGGTGTGCTCGTCGGAGTAGGCGTCCCAGGCGTCGAGGATCTTCTTGCTGTCGCTCACGTAGTGGTCGAGGTGACGGAGGAAGTCGCGGTGTGCGCGGTGGTCGGCGGAAATGGGGGAGGTGTCCTGTCGGTTCAGCGGCGGGCGGTTGGCTGGGCGGTGTGGGCCTTCGCCGGGGTCGGTGCGGGTTTTGTCTGCTGTCGGCGGGCGGAGCGTGCCCGGGCGCGGAGCGACTCGATACGCGCGGTGTGCGCGTCGACCACCTGCTGTGGGCGCAGCGGGCTGGGTTCCTGTACGGCGTTGTAGTGGGCGGTGCGGTCGTACATGCCGCGCTGCAGTGGTGCGGGGTCGGCGAGCCCGGTGGCGAACGCGGTCACGAGGTGGTCGGGCGTGTTGCTGTCGAACCAGGCGTGCCAGATCCGGGGGCCCACAGGGTGTCCGTATCCCGGTTCTCGAGTCTCGATGTGCCAGGACGCCGTGTCGCGGCTATCGGTGTGGCGCCGTTCGATGTGGCACATCGCGTCCGGGGACTGGGCCGCGTTGTGCGCGCTGAGCTTCCAGCCCGCCGCAGTCAACGCATCCAACAAATGGGGCTGTTCGCGAGGCTGCGGAGAGACGAGGGCGTCGGTGACATGGACGAGGATCTCGGCGGGCACGAGTTCGCCGAACTCGGCGTACCAGCCCGGCTCGGCGTCGGTGGGCTCGGCCCGCAGCCGCCACCACGCGGAGGTGGCGGACTGCGGGTCGAACTGGAGGCGGTGGCGAAGGTCGGGACTGCGCAGGACGATCTCGGCACTCAACGGGTCGGAGACGACGCTCCATCCGGCGGCGGCCAGGCCGTGGGTGACATGGCGGGCATCCCCGGAACCGGCCAGGTGGCGGGGGCTGGTGTCGAACGGGATCTGCCCTGCGTGCTTGTCGGCGAACGCCGCGAGCTGCCGTTCGCTCAGCGGCACCGGCCGTACCCCTGCCCGCTCGCGAGGGCGCTGCCGTACAGGTCACGGAGATCGTCCAGCACGTAGTGGAGGGTGTGCTGGTCGGCCAGCTCCCACGCGGCCGTGCGCAACTCGGTGATCAGGAGAGTGACCTGCGCGGTGCGCGGGGTGTCCGGGTGGTCCTGTACGGCGCGGGCGAGGGCGCGCAGGGTGTCAGCGAGCTGGACGGGCAGTCCCGTGTACTCGTCGAGGAGGGGCTCGACGAGCGCGAGGGCCTCCTCGGGGTCGGGGTCCTCGCGCAGGTAGTCGGTGAGGTCAGACAGGGTTTCGGTCAGGGTGCGGATGGTGTCCGGGGTGAGTGCAGGCATCGGGCTCCTTGGAACGGGGCGTCGTCGGGTCAGCGGCGGGTCCGGGCGCCGCCGGCCGGGGTGTACGGACGGGCGGTGGTGCGCGGCTGGGTGCTTCGGGTGCTGCTCTGGGCCCAGGTGGCGGCGCGGGCGGCCGTGATCCGGGCCTGCTGCCACGCACGGAGCTGCGAGGGCTTGACGGAGACCGACCAGGTACGGATCTGCGCGCTGTGCGGCACGCGTCCGCGCGGACGCATCACGGGATCGGGGCTGGCGAGTTCGGCCGCGAAGGCTTGCACCAGGTGCATCGGCGTGTTCGGCGTGAAGTTGGCCGTCCAGCCGTTGCCCTGCCTGTCCTTCGCTCCGGTCCACCACATCGCTGCCCCGTCGGGGCTCTGCTGGTACTGCATCCACGCACTACCGTCGGTTTTGGTCGCCATGTAGTCGTGGCCCTCGAAACGCGTGTGCCAGTTCTGTTTCTCCAACGGTGCCCAGACGTTGGGGGCGTGGGCGGAGCGGGGACGGGTGAGGGCGTCGGTCAGACCGGCGACGATCTCCACCGGAGTCTGTCGGCCCAGGTGCGCCGACCACTCGCCGTTCAGGCCGTCCGCTCTGCCGTGGATGGTCCACCCGCCGGGCAGAACATAGGGGTCGTAGGCAACACGGACGGTGCGGTCCGGGCTCTCCACGACCAGAGGGCCGCCCTTCTTGGACTTGTCCCGCCATCCCGAGGCGCGCAGGAACTCCGAGACGTGGCGGACGTCGCCGCCGCCGGCGAGGGCGCGAGGCTGGACGAGGTAGTGCTGCTCGGCCTGCTCGCCTGGCCCCCAGCCCTGCCACTGCTTCTTCGTCACCGGCGCCGCCGGACCACGAGCGGTGCGGGTGACGGGGGCTTCGCCGCGGTGGTGGCGGGCTGGGTGCCGACGTGCTGCAGGGTGTCCTTGTGTTCGTCCAGGTCGAGGGTGATGTCGTGCAGTTCGTTCGAGGCGCGGCCAAGCGCGAGCCACACCTCCGCGGGGAGGGCTCCGCGTTCGGCCTGGTCCTTGGCGAACGCGCTGCCGGTGGAGACGAGGTGGGTGATGCCGCCGAGGACTCCGGCGTCCGGGTCGAGAACGCGGGCGATGACCTGCGCGGCCTGCGGCGGGGGAAGCTGAGAGAGGTGGTCGGCGAGCTGGCCGAGCTGGCGGGTGATCACGTCGGCCAGTCTCACCGGGTAGGGGGCGGGGTGGGACATGCTCCTCCGGGTCGGTGGACGGTCAGTGGTGGTGGCGCTGCCCGATGCGCTGTGTTTCTGCGAGGACGGCTTCCGGGCGGGCGTCGGCCAGCGGGGAGACGCGGTCAGGCCCGGTGGGGATGCAGGCCCGCAGGTAGCGGCGGAACAGGGCGGTCGCGAGGCGGGGTGTGAGCCGGTTGCTGATCTGTGGGGGTGTGCGGGTTGCTACGGGTTTCTCCGGGAGTCGGGGCGGTTTGGTGGGTGGCCCCGGCGCGGTGCCGGGGCCACCCAGGGGCTTACGGGGTGCGGCGGGCCGGCGCGGGCCGTGAGGGGGAGCTGGCCGGTGCCGGATGCTGCGCGGCAGGGCGGGCCGCACGGGTGCGGATGTCGCGCACGGCCTGCCGGTAGGCGGCCTCGTCGAAGACGTCGGGCGTGCAGTTGACTTCGTACCCGGCCAGGAGCAGGGCGGGGATGGCGCGGGTGGCCAGGTGCTTCTGCTCGTCCCCGCCGAGGTGTTCGGGCACGGTGTGCCAGATGTAGAGCGATTCGCCCGTGGGGTATTCGTGGCGTTCCAGGCCGAGCTGTTCCAGCAGGTCGTGGAGCCCGGCGGGGGCTCCGGTGGGCGTGTCGGCGTGGATGGTGGTCGTCAGGGCCTTGATGTAGATCTCGACGTCCGTGCCGTATTCGTCGGCCAGGTTGGCCATGTACTTTTCTCCGGGGTCAACGCCGCCGGGAGGCCGGGGGCCGGGTGGAGCTCGGCGGCGGTGCGGGGGCCGCCGTTCGCGGAGCGCGGGCGGCGTGGTTGCGGGCGTGGAGGATGAGGCGGGCGGCCCGGCTCATGGAGCTGGCGGTGTCCCCGAGCCGTGCGATCGGCTCGGGTTCCTCACCGGGCGAGGCCCCTTGGAGGTCACTGGCGGCGATCCAGGCTCGGACGACGACTTCTCTGGTGAGGGGCAGCAGCCCGGTGACCGGGGCGGCGATCTCGGTCAGCACCTCGGCCCTCGTGTTCGCCGTCCGGGGTGGCCAGCGCGTTCAGCGCGGGGTCGAGGTGGACGCTGTGGCCGGCGGCGAGCAGGGTGTGCGAGGCGGTGGCCGCCTTCAGACGCTGCTGCTCGACGGGCAGGTCGTGGGGAAGCCGGTGATAGTCCCCGCGAGGCCCGGCCGCGGACAGGAACCCGCCGGTTCGCTGGAGGATGTCCGCCGCCTTCTCGGTGCCGCCTATGGCGACGACCAGGCCGCTGCGCGGATCCTTGGTAATGGTGACGTACTCCAGCACCCAGAAGTCGGGCTCCGTCTGCCTCATCGCCCGCGGGCTGCCGGTGCGCGGGTGCCCGCCGGAACCGGCGGCACGGACGCCGGGGCGGACGTGGGAGCGGTCCGGCCAGCGGGATGCTGCAGGCCGGTGCCGATGCCGATTGCTTCCAGCTGCGGGCCAATCTCGCGCAGGGCACGGGCCTGCGCCTGGGTGTCGTTGCCGCCCAGACGGTAGATGCCGCTCTGCGGGTCCTGGGCGAAGCCGTGAGCGATGAGGACCGTCCCGGCACGGTTGTCGACGGGCGCGGTGGCGACGCTGCCGTCGGGCTGCCAGGTCAGGACGATCCGGTCTGGCTGGGAGGGCTGGAGGCTGCCCAGGGCGTTGTGGCGGACCTGGGCGAGCGCGGTGTCGTAGCGGGCGAGCAGGTCGCCGGCGACCTGCTCGGCGCTCAGGAACGGATCGTCCGCCAAGGCGATGCCGTTGGGCTCGGGGACGGCGCGGTACGCCTCGTCGGGCAGGGCGCGCGGGGCGACGGCGGCGATGAGGAACCCGTCGCGTTCGTCGTGCCGGTCCAGAAGGACGAGCTGGGCGCCGTCCGGGCGGCTCAGGACGGCCGCCTGCTGGAGCGGATGCTCGGCGAGGGAGGCAGCGACCAGGTCCAGGTCCCATATCCGTTCCGAGAGTTCGGCGAGGTCATCCTTGGCATCCGGCGGGAGGTGGGAGCTGGTCCAGGCGTCGGGGAGTTCACCGGCGAGGACGTCGGCGTACGAGGCGAGGCGCTCGGAGGTGTCGTGGTGGTCGTGCATGGTGTCCTTGGGCGAGGTGGGAGTCAGCGGCGCAGTCCGGCGGCCACCGGGGGCGGCGGGGCCGGGAGCGTGCGTCGCGGGGGCGGGCAGGCGCACACGGCGGAGCGCTCGCGTTCAGTTGCGGGGACCTCTGCGCCGCAGGTGCTGCGGCCGGGGTGCGGGGCGTGCCGGTCGGCGAGCGCGTTGCGGGTGCCGGAGAGGTCGGTGCGGATGATGCGGAGGTGCTCGTCGGCGAGATAGCGCAGCCGTCGGGCGATGTGCGGGTCGGCCGCCTGGCCGAGCCCGTCGTGGAAGTCGGCGGTGGCGGTGAGGACTTCCTCCAGCGCGGCGAGGACGCCGTCGTGGGCGGCGGTCAGCTCGGTCAGCGCGTCGGCCGTCTCGTCCCTAGTGGTGGCCTCGCGAATGCGCTCGGCGAGGTGGGCGACGGACGAGCCCAGCGGCAGGTAACTGGCCGGACGGGCATCGGTGTCGAAGTCCTCGTCGCAGTCGACGTGGTATCCGTTGGCTCGGAGACGGGCAACGGCGTCGGTGGCGAGACGATCCTCGTCCTGGTCGGCCAAACCGGTGGGGGCGCGGTGGTAAGTCTCGTGGACGCGGACGACGGCGACGAACCCCGCCCGCTGCAGGACGCTGTACGCCTCGGAGTCACCGCCGCGGGCTAGGAGTTCCCAGGAGTGCGGGTCGCGGCGGATGTCCAGGAAGCGGTCGGCGAGGGGCAAAGAGACGTTTCTCCTACGGCGATCGGTGGGTGGTGCGCCGAGCCGTGGGTGGTGCGGCGGCGATCCGGGGCTGGACCAGGTGGGCGGCGGTGCCGGCCAGGTCCTGCTGGATGGCGTGGAGACGGCGGGCGAGCAGCTCCAGGCGGTGAGCCGCGTCGGTGCCGGCCGCTCCGGGCTGGCGGGCGACCCGGTGCGCGGTGTGCTCGATGAGTCCGCGGACCGCGGCCAGTGGGCCGGCCTGTTCGTCGGCGAGTTGGGTCAGGACGCTCGCGAGCTGGGCCGATGCCGTGGGCGCCGTCCGGATGGCGGGCCGCGCCGTGGGCCCGGTGCGAACGCGGAACAGGTGGAGGTCCTGCTCGATGCGGCGCGCCTCGTCCGAGAGGCGCCGCAGGATGTCTGTGGGCGGGGTGTGCCAGGCGCCGTCGAGGTGGATCAGGTTGGCGATCAGATCGAGGCGCTGGGGCTGGGCCTGTACGGCGATCCACCGGCAGCCGTGCTCCTTGCCGGGGATCTCGATACCGGCGGCCCGCGCGAGCCGGTGGGCGGTTTCGGCCCACTCCGGTCCGGTCAGCTGACGGTCGTCCGGGTGAAGCCGGACGTCGAGGTGGAGGATCGCCCGCCGGTCGTCGTCCGGGCTGGCGGCGAACGGGTGCTCCAGATAAGGGTCTTCGAGGTGCTCGGCCCACTGGACGGACGTCCAGATCTTCTGCTCGTCGTCCAGGGTGTAGTAATCCAGGCCGGGCCAGTGGGCGACGACCGTGTACTCCGTCAGGCCCTCGTTCGGGGAGACCGGCCGCCCCAGTGCCTCGGCGAGCGGGTCGTGCGGCGTGTGCGTCCGCTCGTGGAGGCGGGGGATCACCGGCCGCCCCGGATGTCGGCGATGTGCACGAGTTGGCCCAGGGCGGTGGTGGTGTACCAGCCGCAGTCGATCAGCTCGTTGCGGCCGGCGAACCGCGCAAGGAGCGTGTCCTCCATGGCCCGCAGGTAGATCAGGCAGTCCGGGCAGCGGCGCGAGAGGTGCACGAGGTAGCGGGGGTGGGCGGTGACGAAGGACTGGGCTCCGCCGGTCGCATCACGCAGCCGCCAGCCGTCCTCGTCGGTCGGGGTGTGCCAGGACGGGGCCACGACGCGCATCGCATCGCCCCACAGTTCCCCGCCGGCCACCCCCTTCAGGACGACGACGGTGTCACCGGCCTGGAAGTGCTGGTGCGTGATGTCCCGGTCGGGGGTGAGCGGGTCGGGCGTCGGCGCGAACGCCGAGGTGGGCGGGGGCTGGGACATGAGTTCCTTCCACGCAGTTGCTGGCGAGGTGGGAGCATCAATAGTCCGGAGGAACGCCGGTTTGGCTAACCGGCGTTTCCCGGCTATGTTCCCCCGGCCGTTAGCGGAACGGGTTCTCCGTCCCGCGGTCCGCCTCACTGGCTGCGTCGAGGAGTTCGAGCAGGTCAGCGCCTTCGGCGTCGCGCTGGTCGATCCACCATCCGGCACGGGTGATGGAGCGCGCCTTCTCCTCCAGCTCCGCCCAGTCCGCCTCGTCCCAACTCCCCTCGACGACCAGCGCGGTGTGCGCGGCTGCCATCAGCTGGTGGCGGGAGCGCTCGCCCCAGTCCAGGGCCTTCTCCCGTCCCTCCAACTGCGGCATGTCGAACTGCTTGGCCCACGCGACGGCTGCCTCCTGCTCCTCGGCGCGCTTCGCCGCGAGCCACTCCTCCTTAGACTCGGAGTCGACATCGCGCGCCGCCTTCCAGCAGTCGCTGCAGTCCTTCGATGCGAGCCAGCGGGCAAAGCCCGCCCGCTTATCGGCAGGGCGATTGGACAGGTCATGATCCACACGGTGGGAGCAGGCGTGCTCCACGGTCCACTGCGTACGCACGGCCATAAGTCGGTCTCCTCAAAGGTGTTGAAAGTGGTGGGGTTGCACCCTGATCAGGGCGTCTTGCGCCGGCCTCGGAGCGGGCGGCGGTGTCGGCCGCGCAGCAGCTGTCCGGCGGGGCGGAGCTGTCGGTGCGCGGCGAGAAGGACGGTGAGAGCGAAGGCCGCGCCGGCGGCGGGCAGCGCCGCGCTGGCGAGCGGCTGCTCGGCGAGGCGTCCGGCCAGGGCGGTACCGGCGGACTGTCCGACGCCGATCGACAGGATCAGCCACGCGTACGCCTCGCTGGTCCGGCCCGCCGGGGTGAGAGCGTCCGTGCTCACGTAGGCACAGGCGACCACGATGGTCAGGAACGCACCGGGCACGGCGACCGCGGCGGTGGCCGCGAACGGGCCCGGCAGAGTCAGGAGCGGGAGCCACCCGGCGAGGAACGCCGCGCTCGCGGTGATCAGCCGGTCGGCGGTGGTTCCGGTCCAGGTGCGGCGCCCGTAGACGAGGCGGCCCAGGAAGCTGCCGGTGGAGAACGCGGCGGGGATGATGCCCAAGAGCATGTCTTGCTCGTGGTGCTCGGCCATGGCGATCGACCACACGTTCATGGCTCCGATCGCGAACCCGATACCGGTGAGCGAGACGAACAGGAGCACCAGGCCGGGGCTGGTCAACCGGCCAACGGCACTGTGTTGGGTACCGGTTGAGGGGGCTGGTCGCCAGTGTCTCGATGGCGGAGCGAGCACGACCACGGTGGTTCCGGCCAGGCCAAGGACGGCGGTGACGGTGAGCGCGACGGTGGGGTTGTACGTGGAAGCGAGGGCGGCGACGAGCAGGGGGCCGACGATGTACAGCAGGCCCTGCGTGCCGGTGTCGAGGGCGAGCGCGGCGTGCCGCAGCCGGGGGTCGGGCAGCACGCTCGGCCACAGGGCCCGCAGCCCGGCCTCGAGGGACGGGGTGGTCAGGCCACCGGCGACGACGATGGCCGTGGCGAGGCCCGGTCCGCCGTACGGTCCGGTCAGCGGCAGGGCCACCAGGAGGGGCGAGTTGAGCAGAGCGGCCGGGAGGTGCACTGCCGTCTGGCCGTGGCGGTCCCATGAGGCGTCCCTTGACCGGTTGCACCACCGAGGAGGACAGCCCGTACAGGGCGCTGAGCAGTCCGCCGAAGGCGATGCTGCTGCCTCGCGGTGCCGGGGCCGGATGTGCGGTCGGGGACAACGGGTGCTTTCTCGGTGCTTAGCGGTGGCGGGCGGTTGTGCTGGCGCGGGTCGGCGGCGTGGGCGGTGTGGTGTCCACGGCCGGGCGCGGGCGGGCGCGCAGCACGGGGGTGCGGTGCGGGGGCAGGACGGCGACGGTCGCGCCGAGGTCCTCGGCCGCCTCTTCGACTTCGCGGGTGAGGAACTCGATCTGCCGGCCCAGCGCTGAGAGGCGGGCGGCGATCTGGCGCCCTTGCACGGTCTCCAGGGCGCTGGCGAACTGGCCGCTCGTTTCCAGGAGTTCCTGGAGACGGACCATCGGGCCCGCGTCGTAGCCGCGCTGGACGGCACAGAGGAGAGCGTTGGACGCGTCACCGGCGGTCTGGCCTTCGACGACGTCGCGTATGAGTTCCTGCAGGGACACCTCCGGGACCGGTGCTGGGCGGTTGAACCGGGAGACGTCCGGGCGCAGCACGCCGGGCGGGACCGGGGCGGGCAGAACCTTGCCTGCCTCGTATTCGTGGGTGTAGTGCCCGATCACCTGCCAGCCCGGTGCGTCCGGGTCGCCTCGCAGCGCGACCACCGTCGAGTCGTCGTCCTCGACCAGGTGGGCGAGGGTGATCGGCTGCCCGTCGGCCGCGTACCACGACTCGGTCGGCTCCAGCTCGCCGCGCCCCTGCGCGGCCTGGGCCATCTCCGTCCACATCTGCTGTTCCTCGTCGGTCAGCGGAGCCTTGTGGTGCTGGCCGTCGCGCTGGTCGGCGAGGTTGCTGGCGATGGAGCTGTGGTCCGCCCAGGCGGTGAGGTGCGGCCACAGGGCCGCGTGCTGAGCGCGTTCGGCTGGGGAGCTGGGGGCGGCCGGCCGGTCGAGCGCCCGGCGGATCTCGGCGGCGGAGGCAGCCAGGCCGTCCAGGACGGCCCGCCACCCGGTCAGGTGCCGGGCGGGTGGCAGCTCGTCGAGCACGAGGCGGGCGGCATCGACGAGAGCGTCGGCGTGTGGGGCGAGGTGGGTGGCGTATGCCTCCACCGCAGCCTTGTCACGATGGGCTCGTGCGGCTGCGGCGGCGCCTGCGTGGACGGTGCGGCCGTAGCGGTCGCGTGTCATGTCGAGAGCGGCCTCGGTCTCGCAGTCGATGACCGCCATCCGCAGCCGGAAGTCGCGTGCCCCGTTGGACAGTTCGGGCGCTGTCGGCAAGGGGCCGTCGGGGGCCGGGTTGCTCGCGGGTGTCATCGGGACCGCCCGCCGGCCGCGGCCGTCAGGTGGACGGTCGGAGCGTAGGTGGGCTTCGGCGGGATCGGCCGGGCCGACGGCGGGGAGGTGGTGGGCGGTGTGGAGCGCTGCGTCGTTCGGCCGGCGGCGGCCTGGGCGAGACGGTTGCGGCGCTCCAGGAGTCCGTTCGGCCGGACGGGGCGTGGCGGGCCGGCAGAGAGGGACGGGTCGAGGCGGATGTCGGCCTGAACGGTGTAGCCGTGGCGGCGCAGATCGTGGACGGCCTGGCGGGTGCGGCGGATTCCGTCGCGCTCGGGCTCGCTGAGCCGGTACAGCCCGGGTTCTCCGGGAACGGGCTCGAACTGCTCGCGATCCAGGTACCAGTGGGCGAGGTGTGCGGGCAGGGCGGCGGTGAAGGAGGCGACGAAGCCGTGTTCCTCGTGGTCGCCGAAGGCGAAGTGGGTGCCGGGTTGCAAGGGGGCGGGGTTCTCCTCATGTTGTCGGGGTGGAGCGGTCAGTGGCTGCGGTGCGCGGGCCGGGCCGCGGTGAGGGGGCGGGCTGGCGCGGCGACGGGGAGGGCCGGGCGGCGGGCGTGGACGGCCTGCTCGTAGGAGGGCAGGTACCGGTCTGTGAGGGCCTGGGCCGCGCGTCCAGGGAACGGCGGCAGGACGATGCTGTGCGGGGCGTGGGGATCGCCGTAGCCCTCTTCTAGGGCGTGTTTTAGAAGTGGATCAGAGGCCGCGTAGGATCCCGTGCCGTCCGCCGTAGGATGCGGCTCGGCGATTCGGAGGCGGCATGACGGTCCAGAGGAAGACCCAGGACTCCGGTAGAGAACACTCGGGCAGTGGCTCGCTTGAGGACCGTGTCCGCGCACTGACCACAGCCCTGGTCGACGGCACCACGGCCGTGGCTGATCAGGTTCATGGGCTGTCTGACGACGAGATCCACGGGATTGAGTATGACCAGTCCGCGCCTCTCGGGGATGCCTATCGTTGCTTCCTGACGCTTATCGGTGGCGGTGCCGGGCGCTTCATGCAGGGCAGTGATGTCTTCTATCCGCGAGTCATCGGCTTGGGGGAGGCAGCACGAGAACTGCTGGCGGAGAACGACGTCCCCTTCGTTCTCGGCGCGTCGGACCGGGTCATCCTCATGCACCAGGGTTACCAGTTCGATTTTCTGCGCGGCCCCGTGCCCGATCCCGAGGTGTGGTCGTACTGTGAGGGCGAGGCGCCCGCCTTGAGCTACGCCAGGTTCACCGACTGGCTCCAGGCCCACGTCACGCAGCAGACCAGGGCGTGGGCGCGGCTCGTCCCGATGTACGAGGTCGAGAAGCAGAAAGGGCCGGGCGAGCGGCGCTTGTACTTCAGCCGTCGCCATCCGGACGGCAGCGTCACAGACGAGCTCTGACGCCGGAAGCCTCTGATCAAAGCCACTCGTTGATGATGGCGACGATGACGGTGGCCTCGTAGCGGACGGCGAGTTTGTCGTATCTCGTGGCCACCGCCCGGTGGCGCTTGAGGCGGTTGATCCCGCACTCGACCGCGTGGCGCTCGCGGTAGTCGGCCTTGTCGAACTTCGGCGGACGGCCGCCGTGGGCTCCCAGCTTCTTGCGGTTGCGGACCTGGTCGGACTTCTCAGGAATCGTGCAGCGAATCCCGCGTCGGCGCAGGTACTCGCGGTTGGCCCGGGACCCGTAGGCCTTATCGGCCCGCACCCGATCGGGTCGACAGCGCGGCCTGCCGGCGCCTGCCCGGGGCACTCGGATGCGCTCCAAGACCGGCTGGAACTCGGGGCTGTCGTTCCGCTGGCCGGCGGTCACCAGGAAGGACAGCGGCTTCTGTCCGTGCTCGACGGCCAAGTGCACCTTCGTCGTCAGACCACCGCGCGAGCGGCCGAGCCCGTGGTCGGCGGGCTCATCGGCGACTCCGCCTGGTTTGTCCCTCTGCAGGTCCCCCTTTTGCGGGCGCCTGCTGCATGCTGATGCGCTCGCGCGATGGTGGAGTCCACGCTCACGTCCCAGGTGATCAGGCCTTTCGCGTCGGCCTGGGCCTGCAGTTGGGTGAGGATCCGGCTCCAGGTGCCGTCGCGCTGCCAGCGCCGGAAGAGCCCGTAAACAGTCTCCCACTCGCCGTAGCGGGCGGGAACGTCTCGCCAGGGCGCACCGGTCCGCGTCCGCCATCGTATGCCGTTGATCAGCTGTCGCTTGGACCAGACCGGAGGCCGTCCCGACTTCTTGCCCACCGGCAACAGCGGCTCCAGTCTGGCCCATTGCTCGCTAGTCAGATCTCCACGCCCCACGAGTGGATCATGGCAGTCCTTGATCCACTTATGAAACAGACCCTAGTCCTTCCGGGGCGAAGGCACCTACCAGGTAGTCGAGTTGACGGCCGGGGCGCTCGATGAACAGCAGCGTGGTGCCCTGTACCGTGTCCGTGAGCGTCGCGGCGTAGGGAACGCGCTCGCTCTGGAGGGCGCGGCCGAGTTCGCCGCTGTCCCAGATCCAGGGAACGAGGTCTTCCTGCCAGGCGTGGTGCGAGTAGATCTCGACCGAGGCGCGCCACTGGCCGGGCAGGAGGCGCGCGAGGCGTCGCCGATGAAACGCCGGCTGCTCGTGTGCACGCTGGTGCGGTGCCGCTTCGCGCACGTGACCAGGTCGACCACGGTGGTCCCGGTGCTATCCGCAGGCAGGTGGTAGACGCCGTCGTCGTCCCGCTTGAAGCCGCTCTCCGCGAGGGCGGTGCACGCCCACGGGTACCGCTCGCCCGACGCGACGGCGACGATCCCGGACTCCCGGCTGTGCGACAGGATGATCTGCGCCTCAGCCATGGACCAGGTCCTCGCGGCGCAGGATGGCGCGCAGACTGCGGCCGTACGCCCAGGCGTGCCCCCGGGCCGCCGCTTCCAGCTGGTCGTATCCGACCTGGGCTGTCATCTGCCCGTTCCTGCGGTACCTGTACACGGGGACCGGCAGCAGGATTCCGGGCGCGAGAGCGGTGACGCCGAGGGCCGCGCAGTAGTCCTCGCCCTGAACGAGGCCGCCCATCGGAGCGGCGCGCACGAGGTCGGTGCGGGCGAGGATCGTGGTCGGCCCGATGGGGATGGTGTCCGCCGGCGACTTCCAGTACGTCCACACATCACCGGCCTCGTGCCGGCCGGGCGGCGTGGGGGCCCGCCACAGAGTGGTCGAGCCGTCGGGGTAGCGGTCCTCGCTCCAACCCGCACACCAGCCGACCCCGGTGGACTCCAGGGTGTTCAGCCGTACGGCCATCGCGTCGTCGGTGAACTCGTCATCGTCGTCTGCCCAGTTGGTGTACGGAGTGCGTACGTGTGCGAGGCCCAGGTTCCTGGCGCAGGCGGCGCCGACCGGCCGGGGCAGCGCCAGCGTGCGAACGCGGGGGTCCCGCGCGAGTGGGGTCGGCAAACGGTCGGGCGGTGCACCGTCGAGCGCGATCACGGCCTCCCACGGCACGGACTGCCGGGTGAGGCTGGCGTGCATGGCGGTCAGGTAGTCCAGTCGGTCTTCGCGCAGGCGGCTGGCGATGACGACGGTGATCAGGGGCGTGGTGTGCGGGGGCAGAGAAGGCTCCGGGAAGACGAGGGGAACTAGCGGCGGGCGGCGGGGCGTGAGGTGCCGGCCTTCGCCGGGGCTGCGGCAACAGCGCTCTGGGGCTGCCTGCCGCGCGATGCCCGGATGGTCGGTGCGGGGTCGAGGGAGGACCAGGCCGCCGGGTGGTCGTTGAAAACGGTGCGCGGGTCGGTGGACCAGCTCACGACCGGGCCGAGGTCCTCGTGCAGGAGGCTGATCACCTCAACGCCCTCCTTGTGCAGGACGTACCCCCACTGCATGTCCTGCGCGTCGGCGGTCGTGTCGGTGACCGACATGCGTACCGGCGGCGAGCCGTCCGGGGTGATCAGGTGGTCGAGTGTCCGGCTGGGCCAGTGCTCGCCGCCGGTCAGCGCGCTCACGAGCGCGGGCGGGGCATCGTCGAGGAGATCGGTGCCGAGTTCGTCCCAGCCGACGGCGACGTCGTCGATGAAGTGCCGGCACATGGCCTCGACGTTGCGTCCGAACTTGTACTGGTAAGCGGCCAGGAGCAGGGGGAGGTGGTGGCTGGGCACGCCGTCGAGCTGGACGTGGATGCCGGTGTAGCCCGCGCCGACGCTGGGGCGGGCGATGAAGGAGCGTGTGGACAGGGAGATCTCCGGAGCGAGCAGGGGGCGGGGGATGTTCGGCGGCCATCACGGTGGCGCCCGGGTGCGTCTACGCGCGGTCCGACCAGGACGGGACCGGCGGGCCGGAGGCATCGGTGCGGGCGCAGGTGTAGCCGATCAGGCGGGAGGGCTCGGCCTTCGTGGGGACGGTGGCGGCGTCGTTGCACACGAACGTGTACGTGATGGAGGTGCGGGGCACGTCGTGGAGCCAGGACCGGTCGTCCTTGCCGGGGTTGATCTGCAGGCCGGAGTGCGCGACGGCGTCGGTCTGGGTGTGCGTGTGGGAGAAGAGGATCAGCGCGCCGCCGTCGGTGGTTTTGAGGGCGTAGGCGTCCTTATAGCGGTTGGCGGTGCCGGCGAAGACGGTGGTGCCCTGAGTTCCGTAGCGGGTGCCGGTCTTGTCGTGGACCTCGATCTGCCGCCTGCTCGCCTTGGTCGGTGCGAAGACCTTCGTCCCTGTGCTCGTGCCTCCGGTGGCGAAGTTGTCGAGGATCGCGGTGCGCAGCAGGTCGGCGTCGGCAGCGAGGTGCTTGTTGCCGTCGGCGGCGACGGCCGTCGCGTATCCATCGTGGTCGAGGGCGATGTCCGGCAGTTCCGGGCTGTCGAGGTCGACGACGGAGACCATCTCCCAGCGCTTGCGCTGGGGTCGTTCGGCGAACACGGCCAGCCGCGAGGGGGCTGTGCCCTTCTGGTCCGAGAGCGCAGCGGCGAACCAGCGGTCCTGTCCGGCTCCCAGGCGCGGGATGTACAGCTTGGCGCCCGCTGAGTCGTAGGACCATGGCTTGTACGGCTTGCGGTCCGCCGCGGGAAGTCCTTTGCTCTCGGTGTAGTCCGAGACGGACATCGCGTACAGCGGGCCGTCCTCGACCGTGTCGAGCAGGCGCCGGTTCCGGTTGGCGTTGGCCTCCTTGTTGATCTTCGAATAGCGGGTGATGACGTCGCGGGCTTGAGCGGCGGTGAGGGCGGGCGCGGGCATCGGGGCGGTGCTGGCACTGGGCGCCTGCCGGGCGTGGGCGGTGCCCTGTTCGTCAGCGCAGCCGGTGAGGGCCAGGGCGAGGCAGGCGGCGCCGACGAACGGCGGCAGGGTACGGCGAGCGGTGCGGATGGAGGCTCCAGATCTGCAGGGCGGGAGGAATCAGCGCGTACGGGCGGTCGTTGGTGCGGTCTTCGGTGATGCCGGCGGAAGGGCTGCGGTGGTGGGCGCCGAGTGGCGCAGGTTCACGCCGATTCCCTTGGCCGTGAGCTGCTGGACCACGCCCTGGACGCGGAGGGCGCGACCGCTGTCCCCGTATGCGGTGGGCAGGAGGAACGCCGCTTGGTGCGGGTGGTACTGGAAGCCGTGGGCGTACAGCGTCATGCGGGCATCGACCGGCACGCTGTCGTACGGCGCGCCGAGGGCTCCGTCGCTGTACAGGGTCAGAGTGAGGACCTGGTCGACCTGCGGCGGGCCAGGCCGGTGGGGAGGATCCGGCTGGTCCGCCGCGTTGTCGAGCACCGCTTGCAGGGCCTTTTCGTAGCGGGGCAGTACCCGCCGGGCGACTTCTGCTGCGGCCCGAGCGGGGTCCTTGGGAACGGCGATCCCGTTGGGTTCCTCGACGCCGGCGAAGTGGTGGGGCTTGATGTGCGTGCCGACGGGGGTGAGCGGGGCGACGACGAACTGGTGCGGGTAGAGGGGCCGGTCGGCCACGTACAGCCGCTGGTCGGCCGGGCCGTGGAGCACGGCGTCGTGGGTGAGGACGTACTGGCTGACGATGTAGTCGACGTGGCCGGTGTCCCAGAGCTGCTTCGTGCGGGGGAACTGGTCCGCGTACTGCGCGTGGCGCTGATACTCGCTGGTCCAGGTACCGGGCAGGCGGGCTGCAAGGCCGGCGGCGAAGGCGGACAGGTCTGTGCGGTGTGGGTTCACCTTGCGCGTCCCTTCGCCTGCTGCGGCCTGCGGACCGGTGCCGCAGCCCGGGGTACGGCGGCGGTGCGCAGCACGGTCGCCGCATGGACCAGGCGCTGGCGCGCGTTGCCGATGGTCCACACCAGGCCCTCCTGGGCGAAGGCGAGCGCCCGTTCGCGTGCGGGACCTGCGGGCCGGTGCCGGCAGGCGTCGGCACGGCCCAGGCAGGCCACGGCGGCGCCGAGGTCGCGCAGCGCGGTGCTGACCGGTTCGGCAGCCCGTGTGAGTGCGGTGGTGGTCTGCCGGAGGTGGGCGGCGGGCGTGAGGGGCGCGCGGTTGCCGGCGCGGATGCGGAAGGCGGACTCGCTGGCGAGATGGTTCAGCATGCGTCCGACTTCGCGGATTTCGTCTGCGAGTATCTCCGCGAGGGCTGGAGTGGGCTGGATCATGTCGGGCAGCGGTAGCCGGTCGACGGCGTCGTTCAGCTGGTCAGCCAGGGTTGTCAGCAGCGTCCGCTGGTCGATGTCGGACAGAAGTAACTCCTCTTATGGGGCGACGGTTTTGGCTCAGCGTGCTCGAAGCCGCGGGGCCGGGGAGAGCCTGGCCGGGGCTGGACGGCTGGGTCCCGTTGCGGGGTGGGCCGGCATCGGCGTCAGCGCCGGGGGTGGCGAGGGCCGCTGGGTGGGCTCGGTGGCGGTGCGGCCGGTGGCGTGGGCCGTGCGGTGCGGAGGGCTTCGAGGTCCGGTGGCGGGTCGTAGTGTGCGCGCAGGATGTCGAGGTCGGCGTGGGCGGCCATGGCGATTCCGGTCGCGATACGGCTGGCAGCGTCCCGCAGCAGGATCGGTGGCGAGCCAGGTTCGGCGTTGCGGTGGCGGTTCTTCCAGGTGCGGCTCTCGGAGAGGTGGTTGATGACCTCGTTCAGGAACGGTTCGACCGCGTCGAGCAGTGAGTTGAGGACGTAGCTGAACTCGGCCGGCGTGTCGGCGGCGTGCAGGGCCTCGGTGAACGGGGCCAGGTCCGGCGCGGGGAACGGCTGCGGCAGGGCGTGTTCGGCGCGGAAGCGTTCGGAGTCGCGGCGGGCCCAGCGCATCAGATCGTCCGAGGTGGCCGCCCCGGTGTGGGCGGCGGCGATCTGTTCACTGGAGCGGCCGACGTTGTCGTACAGCTCGAAGTCGGGGTGGGGCAGCAGAACTCCTCGGGGGGTGACTGATGCTGGTCAGCGGTTGTGGCGGGGGCCCGCTGGGTGAGCCGGAGGCTGCGGCAGGCGCTGAATGCCGGCCCGCGCGGTGGCGGCGTCCGTGTACGACTCGGATCCGTTGAGCCGGGCGGTCAGAGCGAGGAGGGCGTCGCCGTAGACGGGGGCGTGGACTGCCGTGTCGCAGACGGCAGGGGCCTTGGGATCCGGGGCCGTCGGCGTAGCCGGGAGCGGGGGCGGGGACGGCGTTCCGGTGGGCGAGAGGGGATGTGGCAGCAGCCCGAGCTGGGAGAGGCGATGGTCGATCGCCTCGATCAGGGGCTGGGCGCTGCCGCCGTGGCGGGCCTCGGGCCGCTGAGGAGTACCGGGGTCATCGGAGGGCGCGGAGTCGTAGAGGACCTCGAACAGCGACGGGTCGTCGGGGTGCTCACGGGTGGCGATCCAGCTCTCCGGGTCTCCCGCCGGGCGCTCGGAGGACGGCTCCTGTGGCGGACTGATGATCAGGTGACTGCCGTCGGGGAGCGACTGTTCAACGACACTCAAGATGCCTATGTGGGCGGTGAGTTGAGGGCATGCTGTGTGCCGACGGATTCGGACGCATGTCTGCGCGACTGTGGTGTTCGTTGGCGGCGACACCTTGCCGATGAGGAGGGCATGCGAAGGCCCTCCCGGCAAACTCTTGGCCGAGTCCGGGAGGGCCGTGAAGCGCACGGAGACGCCGGTGCTCACGGTAGAGGCGGACGCGGTCAGGGTCGAGGCCCGGCTGAGAGCGGGCGAGGTCGAGTGTCCGGATTGCGGGGGTGTACTCGCCCCGTGGGGCTGGGCGAGGCATCGCGTGCTGCGGAACGTGACGGGTGTCGTGAGGGTGCGGCCGCGGCGGGCCCGCTGCGCGGGCTGTGGGGGTTCGCATGTGCTTCTCCCGGTGTTCGTGCTGGTCAGGCGGGTGGACTTGGCGGACGTGATCGGGTCCGCGCTGGTGGCGAAGGCGGCCGGGGCCGGTGCGAGGACGATCGCCGCCGCTCTGGGCCGGCCGGTGGACACGGTGCGGGGCTGGCTGCGGCGGTTCGAACAACGGGCTGAGCACGTTCGCGTGTACTTCACCGTGCTGCTGGTCGACACCGGGCCCGATCCGATCCCGCCCGCCGCGTCGGTGAGCGTCTTCGCCGACGCGGTGTCCGCGGTGGTCGGGGCCTGGAAGGCCGCGGCCTCGCGCTGGCCGGACATCGGCGAGGTGTCGCCGTGGCAGCTGGCCGCGGCCACCAGCCGGGGACGGTTGCTGTCGCCGAGATGGCCGTGATCGCCGATCAACACCAACTGCCTCTGATCTTCAGCGGGTTGTTCCTGACAACCTCGGCGGGCCCATGCCCGTGACGAGACGTCAGGAAGGTGGACGTGACGAAGAAAGACGACGACGAGGCCGCCCGCACGGAAAGAGCCAGACGGATCGGCCTGTTCCGCTACATGCTCATCCGCGAGGCCGCCGACCCGAGCCTGACCGGCCGCCAGCGCGGCGCGCTGGTGCGCAAGCTGGCCCAGCAGGAGCACATCGACGCTGATGGCCGGCCGGTGCGGATCACCCGGTGGACGCTGGACCGCTGGATCCTGGAGTGGCGCCAGGGCGGCTTCGACGCGCTGGTGCCCTCCCCGCGCCAGTCCCAGCCGCGGACCCCGCCCGAGGTGGTCGAGCTGGCGATGGCCCTGAAGAAGGAGAACCCGGACCGCACGGCCGCGCAGGTCAGGAGGATTCTGCGGGCCCAACTCGGGTGGGCGCCGGACGAGCGCACGCTGCAGCGGATGTTCCACCGCACCGGCCTGGTCGCGCTCAGGACGGCGAAACCCGCCGACGCCTTCGGCCGGTTCGAGGCCGACCGCCCCAACGAGCTGTGGGTCGGCGACGCGCTGCACGGGCCGCGGATCGACGGCCGCAAAACGTACTTGTTCGCCTTCCTGGACGATCACAGCCGGGCGGTGGTCGGGCACCGCTGGGGCTTCGCGGAGGACACCGTCCGCCTCGCCGCCGCCCTGCGTCCGGCCCTGTCCGCCCGCGGTGTCCCGCAGTACATCTACGTCGACAACGGGAGTGCTTTCGTCGACTCGTGGCTGCTGCGGGCCTGCGCGAAGCTCAGCATCAAGCTGGTGCACTCCGCCCCGGGACGGCCCGAGGGCAGAGGCAAAATCGAACGGTTCTTCAGAACGGTGAACGGGGAGTTCACCGTCGAGATCGCCTCCGACAAGGGCGAGGTCGGCCGCGAGATCAAGGACCTCGCGGAGATGAATCGCCTGTTCACCGCGTGGGCCGAGAACATCTACCACCGCCGCGTGCACTCCGAGACGAAGCAGGAACCGCTTCAGCGGTGGATGGCCGGCGCCCCGTTCCCGGTCCCGCAGCCAGCGGATCTCGCCGAAGCGTTCCGCTGGTCCGAGCACCGCCGCGTCGCCAAGACCGCGACCGTCTCGCTGCACGGCAACCGCTACCAGGTCGAACCCGAGCTGGTCGGCCACAAGGTCGAGCTGGTCTTCGACCCCTTCGACCTGACCTTCCTGCGAGTCCGCCTGGACGGCCGGGACGCGGGCACCGCGACGCCGTTCCAGATCGAACGGCACTCCCATCCCAAGGCCCGGCCCGAAGTGCCGGCCGAGGAGCCCAGGGTGACCACCGGCATCGACTACCTCGGCCTGGTCGACAACGCACACTCCAACCACCTCGGCACAAAGATCAATTACGCGGCGCTGGCCGAACCGCCCGCCGCGGCCGTCGATCTGACCGACACCGCCGCCGAGGGCTGAGCCGATGGCAAAGCCCCTGGCCACAGGCGACTGGGCGGTGTTCCTCAAAGAGCTGCACGGCTTCTTCGAAGCCTGCGGCGACGACGTGGACGAGGCGCTGGCCGCCCACTTCGGCTTCGACACCGCCGTCGACTGGATCACCGCCGGACTGGAGCTGGTCACCGAACACCTCCAGTCCTCACCTGCGAACTGACCGGAGAATCACCGTGATTGAGAAACTGCAGGCCCACTACGGGTTCGAGCGCATGCCGTTCGGCCGCAACCTCGCGCCGGGCATGCTGCACCGGCACGACTCCCACAACCAGGCCGTCGCCCGCATCTCCTGGTGCATCGCCGAACGCTCCATCGGCGTCGTGACCGGCGAGGTCGGCGCCGGCAAGACCGTCTCCGTCCGCACCTGCCTGGACGCCCTCGACCCGTCGAAATACAGCGTCGTCTACATCCCCAACCCGATGATCGGGGTCCGCGGCATCCACGAAGTGATCGTGAACACCTTCGGCCAGACCCCCTCCCACCTGGGCTCCCGTCTGACCGTCCAGACCGGCAAGGTCCTGCTGGCCGAACGCGAGGAACGCGGACGCACCCCCGTCCTCGTCGTCGACGAGGCCCACCTGATGTCCTACGAACAACTGGAATCCATCCGCATGCTCACCAACCAGGGCATGGACCAGGACTCCCCGCTGTCCTGCCTGCTGGTCGGCCAGCCCACCCTCAGACGCACCATGAAACTCGCCGTCCTGGCCGCCCTGGAACAGCGGACCGCCCTGCGCTACACGATGCCGGGCATGACCTCCACCGAGACCACCAGCTACGTCGCCCACCACCTGAAGATCGCCGGGCGTCCGGACCAGCTGTTCACCGAGGACGCCCTGACCTTGATCCACACGACCTCGCGCGGCTACCCGCGGGCGGTCAACAACCTTTCCCTGCAAGCCCTCGTCGCCGCGTTCGCCACCGGCAAGAACCTGGTCGACGAGGCCGCCGCCCGCGCGTCCGTGAGCGAGGTGGTCGGCGACTGAGATGTCCGCTTCCCACCTCTCGGTGTCCCGCCGGTCCCAGAGCACACGTGGCTGTCAGTGCGTTGAGCTAGCGTCACGCGGTATGAGTGATCAACAGAATGAGGTCATCGTCCGCCGCGCCCAGCCAGCCGATGTGGATGGCCTGATCGCGTGCAGCAGCGCGCTGTTTGTCGAAGATGCCGGGACGAGGGATCCGAGCGTCGACGTGGGCTGGTCTCGCAAGTTCGGACCTGAACGTTTCGCCGCCGGCATAGACGACCCGACCAGGCTTCTTCTCGTCGCGGACTGCGACGGGCAGATCGTCGGACACCTCACCGGGTCCGTGGCTGAGGGATCAGCGATGAGGCCGGTCATGGTCGCGACGCTCGTGAGCATGTATGTCCAGCCGGCCCACCGCCGCGGCGGGCTCGGAGCACGTTTGGTCGCGCAGTTCTCGGCCTGGGCGAAGGAAGTGGGGGCCGAACTGGCCGAGGTGACCGCATACTCCAGCAACGCCGATGCGATCCGCTTCTACGAACGGAACGGCTTCGCGAGTCAGTCAGTGACGCTGCAGACCGCTTTGTGAGATCAGGCGCCAGTCGACATCGCGGCCTGGGCGATCGGCGCTCGCGCTGACCGCAGTGCCGAACCACCGGCACCTCGCCGAAGAAAACGACACCTTGCCGACGACCGCCCCGCCGGGACACCCACCGGCGGGGCGTCGCCGTCACACCCCGTCGGCGTCGTGAACGCCGCCTTCATCGGCATTTTCAACGCCGGGCAACAGAGCGACACGCGCACCACGTGGGCGCTGAGGCCGAACTCGATGTCGCACTCCAGCCGGCGAGCTCGCAGCGGTGTGGTGAGGTGCGCGTGGCGGCGCCACAACTCCTGCCACCACGGCATGTCCACGTTGCGGTGGTTGGGAAGAGGCGCGAGCGGCGCCGCACGGCGGGCGTGCGGAGTGTTTTCCGCGTCAGCGGCCACGGCTCCTCCTTCGGGAGGCCGCCGTGCGGTGCGGTGGAGGTGTCCGGCGAGCGGGGTCGGCATCCGGCTTCGGTATCGGGCTGAAGTCGAGTTCGTACTCGTCGTAGGCGGCGATCAGGTCGTGTTCCATCTGGGCTTCGCGGTCTGCGATCTGTGCCATGAGGTCGTCGTGCTCGGCCTGGCACTGCTGGTACTCGGCCCAGTCGGCGGCGCTGATGTGAGGGGGACGTTTCAAGAGGACTCCATGCGCGAGCGGGCGGTGGTGCAGCGCACGGTTCGACGGCGGCATTCGCCCGCTCGGGGCTCCGTTCGCGAGAGGAGGGGACATGGGGAAGCGGCGTCCAAGCCGAGTTGATCGTCGAGACCCCGGCGGCGCCGGGCAGTTGTTCCGGCGAGGCTGCGGTCATGAGGGGGCCTGTTCTCGCTCGGCGACGGGCAGCCGCGATGAGTGGCGTTGGCCACCGGCGGTCTGCTGGACGGCTCTACGGCTCGTCGTGGGCGAGGTCGTCCAGGGTGTCCTGCCGGTAGTGGAAGACGGTCTCTTCGAGCTGGGAGAGCCGTTCGCATGAGGGGTTCGCGCGGAAGGCGTCGGTGCGGTCGAGGGCGTACTGCTGCTTTTCCGCCTCTGCCGCGATGACCTGGACGGTGTTCCGGGAGGAGATGCGGGCCCACTGGGTGGTGTCGGTGGGGGTGGCGTCCTTCATCCACACCCATATGCCCTGGCCGAGCCGGAGGACGCTGTGCGGGTGGTACAGCCCGCCGGTCCTGCGGTGGCGCCGGGGACTGCGGCGTTCGCCGAAGTCGCGCGCGACGGCTTGTGCAGCCTTGCGGAAGGCCGCATCGTTCAGTTCCTGGTCCTGGCGCAGACGTTCGGCCAGCGCTTCCTGGAACTCTGCTGTGTGTATGCGTCCGACATCCGTGGTGACCTGCAGAGCTACGTCGAGGGCGAGTTTCCGCAGTGCCGGGTCGAAAGGGTTCTTCAGGGAAGGTCACGCTCCTTCCATACCGACGCGATCTCCTCCAGGGCGGTCGCCGCGTGCGCGATGACCTCCCGGGTCACGGCGCGTCCCGGGGGAGCGAACTCCGGGTCGTAGAGGGTGAAGGTCTTGCTGCCGCGGACTTGGGCGAGGGACGGCAGAACTTCACACAGGAGCTGAGTGGCAACCCGCCGCTGTCGCGTCTCTTCCTCTTGACGTGCCTTGCGCTCCGCCCAGGCGCCCTGCAACGTCAGCTCACCCTCCACGACGCGGGCGGCGAGGGCGGGGTCCTCGTTGCGGAGTTTCGCCAACTGGGCTTCCGCCGAGTCGGTCTGTGCCTTCTTCTGCCGGGCGGTGTCGTAGGCCCGGTCCAGCCCGACGGCGCCGCTGATCACGGAGTCGACGAGTTCAGGCGCGTGCCGCCAGACGACACTCGCCCTTCCGATCACGGCGCGCGCGACTCCGAGCTGCTCCTCGATGTCCCTGACCGTGTGTCCCTTTTCGGGACGCGCTTCCCGTCCCGAGTCGGGACAAGCCTCTTGTCCCGACTCGGGACAGGTTTCGTGACCCAGGGTCGCGCGCGCTTTGACCGTGATCATCGCGGACTGGCCCTTTGAGAAGCTGCGGCGTTTGAGATTGACGGACAGGCTGTAGATGTCGGTGCCCGCGCCGTCGTAGGTGATGAAGTGCGGTTCGATGCCCAGACGTTCACAGGCCGTGAGTCTGCCGCGACCGTCGAGGATCCGGCCTGAGCGGTCCAGAACGATGGCCTGGAGGAGCCCGTTCTCCTGGATGTCGTGCATGAGGACGGCGAGGTCGTCCTCGTCGAGCGGTGGGATGAGGGAGTTGGCGGGGTGGGATTCGATGGTGGTCTCCGTCAGGGAAGGCGCGTAGTACCGGGTGGTTTTCGTGAACCCGGCGCTTTTTCAGTGCATGCGGGCGTCGGTGTCGAACAGGGTCAGTTCGTGGCTGTGCAGGAGGTGCTGCACGATGAAAGATCGGCCGGCGACCTTCCACAGGCCACGCCCCCGGTTGAGGTGCGCGATGGCATCCATCTCGACGGAGGTCAGGCCGAGCAGCGAGGCCGCGGCGTGGAGCTGGTCGGTCTCCTGGCGGTAGATGATCCGGGTGCTGCAATCGGCGAGGAGTCCCTCGGCCAGAGCCCGGCCTTGCGATCCGGCGTCACCGGCGGTGAGAAGGTCGGACAGCCGGTGGATCACCATGAGGTTGGCGATGCCGAGACCGCGGGACAGCTTCCACTGGGCCTGCATGCGCTGGAGCAGGCCGACGTGCCGCATCAGCCTCCATGCCTCGTCGTACACGATCCAGCGCCGCCCGCCGCTGGGGTCAGAGAGGGCGGATTCCATCCAGGCGGAGGCGCAGGTCATCGCGAGGACGAGGGCGGTGTCGTCGCCGGAGCCGCCGAGCCGGGACAGGTCGATGGTGAGCATCGGCGCGGTCGGGTCGAAGGCGACGGTGGAGGGGGCGTCGAACATGCCGGCCAGGTCGCCGTGGACGAGACGGCGCATCGCGTGGGCCAGGTCGCGGGCGGCATCGCCGAGTTGGCCCGACATCATCCCGGCGGCCTCGTCGAGCGCACTCGGGTTGTTGAGGGTGGCGGCGACGTCGCCGAGGAGCGGGGTGCGGTGCGTGTCGGCGGCGCGGGTGACGACGGCGTCGAGGGCGACGTCCAGGGCGGTGTGCTCCATGGGCATCAGGTCCCGGCCCAGAACGGTGCGGGCCAGGGAGCCGAGCAGGAGCAGGCGTCTTTTGCGGATCTCGCCGACCCAGTCGGCCTCGGACACGCTCTCCGGGCGCGGTGCCGCGTCCAGGGGGTTCAGGCGTCCGGGCAGCCCGGGTCCGAGGGCGACGGACCGGCCGCCGAGGGCCTCTGCCACCGGCGTCCACTCGCCCTTCGGGTCGCACGGCACGTAGACGCGGTATCCGAAGGCGACCGACCGCAGCGCGAAGGACTTGGCCAGCGCGCTCTTGCCCTGGCCGATCACGCCGGCGAGCAGCAGGTTCGGGTTGGTGAACCCCTCGACGCGGCCGTACAGAGCGAATGGGTCGAAGACGAACGATGCTTCGGCGTGGACGTCGCGGCCGATGTAGATGCCCTCGGCGCCGAGTCCGCCCTCGGCGAGGAAGGGATAGGCGCCGGCCGCGATGGCGGTGGTCATGCGGTGGGCGGGCAGCCGCAGCCGGTTCCCGCGCGCGGATGCGGGCCCGGGGCGTCCGCTCGGTGGGTAGAGCGCGGCGGGCATCTGGTGCTCGGCGGGCGTGCTTTCGCTCTGGTGGGCGCTGGCTTCCGCGCGGGCTTTGGCGGTGGCCTCGGCGAGCTGGCGGCGAGCGGCCTTGCGGCTGGCGCGGTCGGTGCCGTGGGGGGTGAAGAGCGGGCTGGCGGAAGCACGGCGGGCGCGGCGGGCGGGCCGGTGGCTCATCGGGGGCCCTCGTTTCTGCGGGTGGTGCTCATCGCACGCAGGCCGTGGTGTGCGGGCCAAGGTCGGTGGGGGTGGTCTTGCGGCGGACGACGTGTCCGGCGGCGAGGTGGCGCTGGCAGATCGTCAGCACGGGCGGGCCCTCGGGAAGCCGCTCGGGATGGCAGGCGCTCGTCTCGGCGTCGGCCTGGGGTGTGCCGGGCAGCAGGTGGAAGGCGGCGTGGACTTCGCTGGTGGCCTGCCAGAGCCTGGTGTGGGCGGTGGCCAGGTGACGTCCGGCGGCCGGGTGAGGGGGCCGGGTGCTGTCGACGAGCCGGTCCAGAAGGTGGAGCAGCGCGGTGAGGTGGGCGTGCAGCACGTCAAGGTGCAGGCGGTCCCCGGGCCTGGGCGGGTGCGTGTCCGACGGCGCCAGGGTCCGTGAGTGGTGGCGGATGCCGGCGCTCGCGGCGCGGAGGTAGGGGTGCGCGTCGTCGGGGCGCGTGGGAGAGGTCAAAGGTGGTGGTCCTTCCTGCCGGTAGGCAGGGCAGTGAGGGGCGTCCCGTCGCGGGTGAACCGGAGTGCAGTGGGGCCGGGCGCGCACGGGCGCGGCTGGTTCACAGGGCGGTGCGGGCGAGCGGGAGCGCGGTGAGGGCGAAGGCGTCCGGCTGCTGGTAGTTGAGTCGACGCAGGTCGACGCCGGAGGTGACGGCGTGGGTCTCGATCTGTGCGCAGGCGGCGTCCAGGAGGGCGTCGGTCTCGGCGGTGACGGTGACCAGGCCGGTCAGAGCCACGTCTGCGTGCCCGGCGATGAGCTGGCGTTCACGCTGCTTGACGTCGGCGTACTCGACGGAATCCTCTTCGGAATCGACTTGGCCGCGGCGGGCGCGTTCGTTGGCGTCGGCGATGATCGCGGCCTTCTTGCGCTGGACGTCGCGCAGTGCGGACTCGAGCCCCTGCGGTACGTAGATGAGGGAGAGGCTGCGGCGCACGCCGGCCGTGAACATGATCCTGTGCAGGAACCCGGCCCCCATCTCGGTCCTCGGCCAGTTCTCCACCCAGTAGGTCGCGTGCCGTGCGCTGTCGGTAGCGAGGCGGTCGTACTCCTCGAACTGGACGACGGGACCTGCGGCGGCGGGGTCGGCCTCGGCGCGGCCGGTCTCGGACCACTGCTGGAGCGCGGCGAGGGCTTTCGGGTCGTAGGCGGTTCGGATGACGGCGGCGATCTCCCGCGCGCTCAGCCAGCCGGTGACCTGGAGACCTGCGTTGCGGGCGGCCTGCGCGATGGAGGCGGTGGTCTGTTCCATGACGGTGAACGCACCGGGCAGCCCTCCGCCGGCCTGGCTGATCAGGCGCCGGGCGGCCTTGAGGTCGAGGGAGATGGCGAGGTAGGTCTCGTGCGGGGCGGCGGCGGGGCCGGCCGAGGCGACCAGCTCGGAGTAGATCTGTCCGGCGACCGGAGTGTCAGGCTGCCCTTTGTGGGTCCAGTGGCGGGTGAGGGTGTCGCCGCTGTCGGGGACGGTGCGTTCCAGTATCTGGACGGTGGCGATGTGCCCGGTGCGGGCGATGCCCGCGAGCGCGCGCCCCCAGCTGCTCACGTTGTGGTTCTGGGTGGCGGGGTCGAGGAGCGCGAAGGCGCGGCTGGTGACGCGGGCGATGGCGGTCAGGGTTTGCTGGTGCGGGTCGTGGACGGCCGCGGCGCCGTTGGCGGAGTCGCCGGGGGTGACCACCTTCAGGGAGGCGACGGTGCCGGGCAGATGGAGGACGCCGTCCTGTCGGGGCCGGGTGACGGGCCGGGCGAGCCAGAGAGTCTGGCCGGTGCGGCGGCGGTGCGCGTACCGGGTGACGATCGGCGCCCAGTCGATGAGGGAGCGGCCGTGCCGGCGGATCGCGACGAGTGCCCCGGATGCCGCCCACAGCGGCGCCAGGGCGACGGCGCCGAGCAGCCCGGTGGAGATCACCGTCATCAACAGCAGCGCCAGCGTGCAGGAGACGAGGACGAGTTGGGGCAGGGAGAGGCCGAGGAGGATGCCGCGGCGGGACCGGTGCGGGAACTTCACCGTGACCGGGGCGACAGAGAGATCAGTCATGGGGCGGGTCCTGGAGGCGCGGGTGGAACCCGGGGGCGGAAGGGCGCGTGCACGTCCCGCCCCCGGGAGTCGGGCAGGGGATCAGAGGCCGGTCGGAGGCGGCGGTGGCCCGCTCGCCCCGCTGGACGGGGCGTTCTGGCTGCTGGGGGGCGGCGGTGCGCCCTGCGGCGGCGGGGTTGTGGTCGGCGGAGTGGACTGCCATCCGCCGCTCTGCCCTGACGCGGTACTCGCGCCGGATCCGCCAGGCCCCGGGCTGCCTCCCACCTGGCCGCTGGTGTCGTCGGACACGCTGGTCGGCGCGGGCTGGACGGCCTTCTCCAGGCGGGACTTGACCGCGTCGCCACCGGGCGAGGCACCCGTTCCGCCTTTCTGCGATCCCTCCTTGCTCTCGCCGCCTCCGCCGGTCGGGTTAGCAGCGATGTCGCCGGGAAATCCCCCGCCGCCGTCGGGGCCCTGCGGTGCGGCACCCGCGCCGGCGGCAGCACCACCGGTTCCGGCGGTGGCCGCGGCAGCGGCGGCCTTGCGGGCGGCCTTCTCGGCGTGGGCCTTCGCGATCTGCGCACCGGCGCCGCCTGCACGGTGGATGGACTCCGCGTCGGTCCCGTCGGCCGCCCAGTGCACGAACTTGAAGACCGCGTACGGGCACAGCAGCACCAGGATCATGATCACGATGCCGGACATGACGTCGGCGAGGGCGGCGATGCCGTCCTTGGCCTCGGTCTTGCCCATGGCGGCGATGCCGAGTACGAAGATCACGGTCATCAGCAGCTTCGAGACCACCAGGGTGGCGGTGGCTTCGATCCAGCCCTTGCGCCAGCGCCGGGCGACTTCCCAGCCGCCGCCGGCGGACGCGAAGACGGCGAGGGTGACCATGACGAGGATGCCGACCTTGCGGACCATCATCACGCACCAGTAGAGGAAGGCGCCGATGGCGGCGCCGAGGCCGGCGACGACCGGGACGAGCCAGCCCAGGGCGGACAGTCCCCCGATCTGGTTGACCTTCACGATGCGGCGCACGGCTGACTCGATGTTCAGGTGCGCGGTCTTGAACAGGCCGTCGCTGACGGCGTCGACGACTTCGACGGCCACCGTGGTCAGGGCGATGGCGCAGAAGGCGAACAGGACGCCGCTCATGGTGCCGGTGAACGCTTGTGTCAGCGCTTGCCCGTCGCGCCGGATGGCGGCCCGGACCAGCTGTGCGCAGAACGTGGCGACCAGCAGGACCAGGCCCAGTGGCAGCAGCGTCTCGTAGTTGTCGCGGAACCATCCGGCGTTGAGGTCAACCTTGGTGGTGGTGTCGACGGCCTCGGCGGCCAGATCGGCTGCGGCGGCGGCCAGTTCACCGGCGGACTTCGCCATCCAGTCGCCGATGGCCTTGCCGGGGTCCGAGGCGAAATCCACCGCGTCACCGACCGCGCACAGCTTGTCGGCCAGGGGGTAATCACAGAAACCCACGGGGAGTTACTCCTCCTTTCGTGTCTCAGGCGCGGGTCACTGCGTGACGCTCGGAGCGATGGCGGCCAGGGTGCAGTCGTGGCTCGGGCGGCACTGGACGGCGAGGGTCACCGCCCGTTCCTCGGCCCCGCCACCGCGCTGCTTCCAGGCGATGTGCTGCGTGCCGTTGACGGTGACGACGTAGATGTACGCCTCGGTGATCGCGGACGGGTCCTCGGCCAGCGCCTGCTTGAACGCGCCGGGATAGTGGCCCTCGGTGACGCTGGCGGTGGCGTGCTGGTCCTGGTCGGCCATTCGCGACCACAGCACCGGGTCGGGAACCTGGCCGGAGACGGAGGCCCAGTCGGCGTACTTGGGCTCGGTGGTCATCCAGGCGCGCATACCGGCGAGCTGCTGGTCGCGGCTGGTGCCACGGGTGTCATAGGACCACAGCATCTGGGCCGCTGCCTTGGCGTAAGCGACCGGCTCGGAGATCTGCGGCGGCTCGGGCACCGACCCGGATCCGGAAGCGGGCTTCGGTGCGGCCTCGGAGGAGGACGGGCTGCCGGTCGGAGCGGGCGCCGCGGTGCCCGGGGCCTGGTGGCTGTTCCCGCTGCCGGTCAGCAGGGCGACAACCCCGGCGACGGCGAGCAGGACAGCGACGGCGGCGGCGATTGTGATACGCCGGTTGGCCGACCACCCCGAGCCGTACGAGGACAGCGAGAGGGAGGGGGATCGTTTCCGCATCAGTGGACCTGCGAGCCCAGGCCGGAGAAGAAGGCCACGATGCCGTTCGCGGCGCCCAGACCGAGGGCGGCACCGGCGGCGACCACGGCGCCCTTCTTCCCGTTGGCCTCGGCCTGGTGACCACCGGTGTGGTGGCCCCAGGCCCAGACACCGAGCGAAACGGCGAGGGCGCCGACGACGGCGATGATGCCGAACAGATTGATGCTGTTGACGACGTTCTTCAGCACGCTCAGGCCGGGCAGGCCACCGCCCTGGGGCGAGATTCCTGGGTCGTAGGCGAGCTGAATGACGCGGTCTGCGAGAGGGACGGACATAGGTGTGGCGGGGCTCCTTGCATACGCGGGCCCAGCGAGGGCCGGCGGGGAAGGGGAAAGCGGAGGGGGAGGCGCGCGAAGGGCGCGGAAGTGGCCGCGGCTCCGGGCCGTCCGGGGAAATGCCGGGCGGGTGCGGCGTCAGAGGACGCGGCGGGCGGCGAGGATCGTCCAGTCCTTGACCGGGGTGATCCGGACCGGCTTGGTGGTGCGCGGCGCCTCGATGACGAGGCCCTCGCCCATGTACATGCCGACGTGCTCCGGCCGTGCGGCGCTGCCGCGGCTGAAGATCAGGTCACCGGGCTTGAGGTGGGCGGACGAGACCGCCTTGCCCTCGTTGACCTGCGTATACGTGGTGCGGGTGAGCGTGACGCCGGCGTGCGCGTACGCCTGCTGCATCAGCGAGCTGCAGTCGCAGCGGCCCATGGGGTCGGGACCGTGCGAGTTCGTGCAGGAACCGCCCCACTGGTAGAGCGTGCCGAGCTGCTGCATCGCCCAGGCGATGGCCTTGCGGGCCTTCGGATCGGCGTTCTTGGGGATCGAGTAACCCTTCGGGACGCTGCCCTCGGGGATGCGGCCGAATCCGGAACCGTCCTGGCCCGGCGCGCAGCCGGTCGTACTCGTCGTCGGCTTCTTGCCCTGGTCCGCGTCCTTGCCGTCCGCGGCATCGGCGCCGCCGGGGAAGGTCTTGGCGATGGCGGCCTGCAGCGCGGTGGCCAGCTTCTCCCACTGCGCGTAGGCGTCCGGCAGGCCGGACTTCTGCACCGCCTGGGCGGCCTGGGCGACAGTCATCTGCTGCCAGCCGTCCACCTTGAGCAAGTGCTTGTAGAACTGCTCGCTCGCGTAGGTGGGGTCGCGGATCTGCTCGGCGCTGCCCCAGCCCTGGGAGGGACGCTGCTGGAACAGACCGAGGGAGTCACGGTCCCCGTAGCCGAGATTGCGTAGCCGGCTCTCCTGCATCGCCGTCGCGAGCGCGACGATCTGCCCTTTCTCGGGGACGCCGAGCGAGAGGCCGGCGGCCACGATCGTCTGGGCGTTGGGGACCTGCTCGGCGGGCAGGTCCAGGCCCTCGACGTGCACGTCCTTACCGGATGCGCCGTCGAGGATCTTGGTTACCTGTTCGGCGACCTTGTCGCTGTCGATGTCGCTCAGGCAGCTGCTGAAGGAGCCGCTGTTCTGCACGGCGTCGGCCGAGGAGGCCAGCATCATGCCGGTGCCGGCGATCAGGATCGGGGAGAGGAAGACGACGCCGATGCCGGCGGCGAGCCCCTTCAACTCGAGCGGACCGCTGCCCGGTCAGCGGTATCGGGCATGGGTGGGTAGCGAGACGTCATGAACGTGTCCTTGGGGGTGCGGTGTCCGGCGTGCCGCGTGCGCGAGGCGTGTCGGAAGGGCGCGGCGGCCGGGGCGGGCGATCGGAGGCGGGCCGGTGTGGGCGAGTTGCCGCTCGCTTCCTGTGGCCGGGCCGTGAGCTAGGTGTGCCAGGGCAGGGGGTACCTCCGTGAGGTGTGGCAGGGGAGTAGCCAGCGGCGGTGTGCGCCGGGCGGTTCAAAAACAGTAGGCGCGGATCGGCGGTTGACCAAAAAGTCGGCGTGAGGTGCCGGAATCCGGCACCTCGGCACGGCACTTCTTGGTCGTCGGCGGTTTCGCCTCTACAGTTTTTGGACTCCCCCTCGCCTCCTCGGTCTGCGGTCCTGGGCTTCTGCATGCCCACTTCCGGTCCGCGAGGACTCCCGTGCGAGGCGGCTAATTCCCTCCGCGTTTCCGCACCCGAATCGGGGTTCCTCTTTGCCTTTTTCCCTTCACCAGGGCGACGCTCTGGCCGTTCTCTCCGGCCTTCCGGACGGCTGCGTCGACTCCGTCATCACCGACCCGCCGTACAACAGCGGGGGTCGGACCGCGAAGGAGCGCACCACCCGCTCCGCGAAGCAGAAGTACACCTCCGCCGATTCCAAGAACGACCTCGCCGACTTCACCGGCGAGAACATGGACCAGAGGTCCTACTCGTTCTGGCTGACGCAGATCATGACCGAAGCCCACCGGCTCACGAAGACCGGCGGGACCGCGCTGCTGTTCACCGACTGGCGTCAACTCCCGACCACGACGGACGCGATCCAGGCGGCCGGATGGCTGTGGCGCGGTGTCCTGGCCTGGCACAAGCCGCAGGCCAGGCCCCAGAAGGGCCGGTTCACCCAGAACTGCGAGTTCATCGTCTGGGCCAGCAAGGGGCCGATTGACGGCTCCCGCAACCCGGTCTATCTGCCCGGCATGTACTCGGCGTCGCAGCCCTCGGGCGCGAAGCGCCGGCACATCACGCAGAAGCCGGTCGAGGTGATGCGCGAGCTGGTCAAGATCAGCCCCGAGGGCGGCACGGTCCTCGACTTCTGCGCCGGCTCCGGCTCCACGGGTGTGGCCGCCCTGCTGGAAGGCCGGGACTTCATCGGCGTGGAGAAGACCGAGCACTACGCGTCGATCGCGGCCGACCGGCTCACCGAGACGATCCGCGAGACCCTCTCGCAAGACGACGTGGTTCTCACCGTCTGAGCCGTGTCCTTGCCCGTCGCCACGGCGACCGGCTCCCACACGCAGCCGTCGGCGGAATACGGCCGGATCAACGTGCGATCCGCCCGCGGTGCCGCGCGAGGGCACCCCTCGCATGTCCCTCATTCCGTGTCTCGTAGGAGGCCGAACTTCTCAATGCCCGAATCCGCAAAACCTGCCGACGATGGAGAGTTGGAGCCGATTCGTATTCCGGATCCGCAGCTGGAGGGAATCGAGGCGAGCGTGCGGCGGCTCATGGAGCAGTCGGCGCAACAGGCTCAGCAGCTCGACCATCTCGCGTCCGCCCCGTCGCCGGGCGGATCGCCGTTCGCCGCGTTCGGCATGCCGGGACTCGGCGGCCCGCCTGCCGCCGCTCCGCCGGAGCCCCGCCCGATCCTGGAACTGGACGGAGAGGAACGCGAGGACGAACTCGACGCCCTGTCCGACTGGGTCGACGATTTCTTCCTCCCGGTCTATGGGGCGGAGGTCACCACCGCGGCGCCGTGGTGCCTGCAGTGGCAGGAGCACGACGACGTCGTGGCCTGGCTCCATGCCTTGTGGCTCGCCTACCAGCAGCACAAGGACCCCGAAGCCGGGCTCTCCGGCCTGTTCGTGTGGCACCGGGACTTCCTCACCCACGCCGTCGCGGCGATTCGCGCACCGGGCGGCCCGCTGTCAGCCTGCATGACCTCTCCCGACCGGCCCGCACACCGTCTCCTGCCCGGCCCGCCGCCGTCCGTACGCACGGAGACAGCGGCCACCGCGGAAGCCGCCGGGCCCGCCGAGCCGGACGGGCCGGCGTCATGACCGCGGGAATGGGACAGCCCGCCTTCGGACTGAGCTTCGACCCGCGCGCGCTGACCGATCTTCTCCAGGCCCCCAGCGACATACGCGACCTCACCCTCGCCTATCTGCAGGAAGTCGTGAACGCCGAGCGCTTCGGGCTGCGCCTCGACGGTGACCTGGAGGGCTTCAGGAAGCTGTTCGTGGACTCGCGCAAGGACTGGCGTGTCGTCTACGCCGTCCGCCCGGCGCCCGCGGAATCCGTCCATCCCAAGGAGATCCACGTCGTCGCGATCCGGCCGCGAGCGGGCAACGACGTCTACGACGAGGTCGGCCGCCGTCTGGGCGTGGCTCGCCGGCCGCTGAGCGCCCGCACCCACGCGGCACGCTCCCGTTCCCCGCAGCTGGCCACCCGCGCGCCCGTTCCCCGGCCCGGTCCGCCGCCCACCGCGACGCCAGGTCTGCCCCGTCCCGCACCGAACCCCGCGCACCACCCCACCCGCTGAACGCACGGAGCGTCGCCTATGCCCCCTGAACCCGCGCCGACACCCACCCGGCGTGCGGTCTCCCCGCTCGACCATCGCCTCGAAGCCGCCACCGGGCACGACATCGACACCCTGTGGGCCTACCGCGACCGCGGCGTCCTCGACGAGCAGCACGCCCTGCTGGTCGACCGGCACCGGGAACTGGCCAAGACCCAGACCGGCGTCATCTTCTACCTGTGCCTCCTCAACCGCCTCTCCAGCGGCGAGTTCGACGTCGACGGCGCCCTGTTCACGCGCATCGACCGCACCGTGGACCAGCTGGAAGAGGCTGCCGACGCACGGGACGCCGCCGCCCGGGCGGTGCTCGCCGCCCTCGAACCCATCGAAGCCGCAGCAGCGTCCACCGCGCCCGACGCACAGCAGCTCTCGACGGAGGACCAGGCAGCGCTGCTCGCCATCGCCGGCGGCGCCAAGCTCTACGAACACCTGCTGACCGGCCGGTCCGTCACAGCCGCCTCCGGCACCCGCATCCCGCACGCCAAGCTACGGCGGCTGGAGGACGCCGGCCTGGTCGCCCGGGACACCGGCCACCCCGTACACGCCGGCCAGCCGGTCGCGCTCACCGACGGCGGAAGAGCCGCACTGTTCGCTGCCCGCCGGACCCCCACGACGCAGGCGCCGAAGGTCCCGGTTCGCCCCGGCTCATCGCCGTCCACTCCGGCGCAGCGGCGTTGAACTCCACCGAAAGGCCCCTTGTTGTATTCCACCGATCCGGCGCCGGTCCGGAAGCCCATCCCCCAAGTCGACTTCGATCTGGACGACCTCGACGCCGACGAGGCGAAGTACCTCGACTTCTACCGCAAGGTCGGCGTCCACGAGGACATGCTCGTCCCCCTCGCCGAACACCACGACGGGCCGCGCAGCTACTACGTCCTGTTCGACCGCACCGCGACCTGGGGACACCCCGGCATGCCCCGGGTGCTCGCCGTCCATGTGCAACGGGACTACGAGAAGCAGACGTTCAGCTTCGAGCAGGCTCCGCTGCCGCTGCCCGCGATGGCGCAGTCCTGGCTCATCCACCGAGGCTGCCCGCACGATGCCATCGGCCTCGTCCCCGAGCTGGGCCCGCCGCCGGCGGACGAGGCCACGCGAGCGCTGGAGCGACGCCTCGCCGGCGACGGCGACCACTACGCCATGGGCTACTCCTACACCAGCGACGATCCCGACGACATGGTCGTCGTCGTGGCCCTGCGCGCCCTGGACGAGCGCGCCCCGTCGCCGTTCCGCGTCGTGGTCGAAGAGGTCGACAGCGTTACCTGGACGCACACCCTGCGCGAGGGCGGCTTCGACACGGTGGGTGAGGCCCTGCAGTGGTGCGACGACCGCCTCATGGGCGAGGCCGATCCTCTCCCACCGGTCCGCCCGGCTGCCGCCGCCAGCCGCCCGGCCGGTGTGGCAAAGGCCCCGGTCCCGCGCCCGCCCGGCCGTTCGCGCTGAGCGCTCAGCCCGACGCGGGCGGCGCAACATAGCCGACGATCGCCGGTTAGCCAAACCGGCGATTCTCCGGACTCTTATACAGCCGCCGGGACAACCCCTGCGGCGCTCTTCCACACATTCCCCACGCCTTTTCGGAGGTTTCTTCCGCATGCGCTCCACCCGAATTGCCATATCCGCAGCGATGCTCGGCGCACTCGCGCTGCCGGTGCTGTCCGCCACCACTGCCAACGCGGCACCGACCGCCGCCTCCGCGGCCCCCGCGAGCAGCTGCTCGTCCCTGCCGCCGCTGCCGTACGCGGTGCACGCCAAGGCCGTGACCATCCGGTCCAAGGCCAGCTCGAAGTCCACGGCGCTCGGCGTGCTCTACAAGAGCCACAAGTTCACCGTCTCCAAGAAGAGCGGCAACTGGCTCTACATCACGGACAAGACGACCGGCGTCAAGGGCTGGGTCTCTGGCACGTACGTCTACCGCGACGTCCGTATGTGCCTGGACTGACCGGACTTCAGCACGTCCGGCAAGCGGCTGGTCCGCTCAGTACGGGCGCTCACATCCCCGTAGGCATCGGCCTATCCAGAACAGGAGATCCCCCTTGTCCGACGGCATATCCGAGGATTCTGCGGATGTCGTGGGCGTGCTCACCGAACGGATCGAAGCACGCTTCGACATGGGCATGGACCAACTGAAGGCCGCGTTCGCCGCCGCGCCGACCGCGAATCCTGACGCCACCGACGTCGTCAAGTGGCACGGCCTTCTCGTCGAGGCCCAGTCCGTGCTGGAGCGCGCGGAGGACGACCTCCTCGCCGCACTGCAGACCCAGCCCAGCGAGGTCGACGACCCGACGTTGGGCCTCGCCCACCGGGTGAACGCGGCCGTCACCGCCCGCGACGGCCGGGCCCTGGTCGTGCGATGGCTCCTCGCCCCGGACGCCCCAGGGAAGAAGGACCTCGCGGCAGAGCGCCTCGCCCGCCTTCGACCCCGCGCGGCCCCGGCGGTGCAGACCAGCGCCCCCAACCGGCCCGCGGGTACAGCCGCACCGGCGACGGCGTGGCGGTCGGCAAGGGCTGCCCGATGAGCCGGGACAAGGCCAGCACCATGGACGCCGACCTGCAGCAGGTCTTCGGTAAGCCCGTACCCGAGCTGTACGAGGCGGCTGTCGGCCACGATGCCTCGCCCGCGCTCGGCCGTGCCCTGGAGCTGCGGCCCTTCCTGGCGCTGACCGAGGAGCAGGTCGCACGCGTCCGCGACCGCGTACACGCCGACATGGATCCGGACCGCGACATGGGCGAACTGTCGGCGGACAAGCTCCGCTTCGACGCGCAGTGGCTGGAAGCAGCACTGGAGGCCCGCGACGGCTACCGCGCCGCCCTCGGCGAGCTGCTGCGCACCATGCCCCCGCCTGTCCAACAGGACCGGTCCGTACGCACGGCACAACTCAGGGCCACCGCAACCCTGCCCCCGTCTGCCGCCCCGGCACGCCAGCGTGCCGGGGCGGCCCGGGCCCGCCGACCGTGAAAGCCCCCGCTTGCCCCACCTCACGTCCACCGACATAGCCGGACGGATCGAGGACCTGTACGGCGCACCGCTCGCCGACCTCGAAGCCCACGCCCAGGACCAGCCGCCCGGCATGCTCTCCGCCCTGCTCGGCATGCACGACGACCTCGCCCTCGCCGAGCGCAGCATCGACTTCCACCGCGACCACCTCGCCCGGCTCATCCACCCCGAGCGGCAGATCGGCCCGCACGAGGTATCCCACCTCCTCGACGGTGCACGCCGACTCGCCGAAGCCGTCGCCGTCCGCGACGTCCAAGCCACATCGGTCGCCGCCGTCCTGCAGAGCCTGGCCCGCGTCCCGGCCCCGACGCCTATCCCGCCAGCTCCCTCGCCGCCTGCTCCGGCCCCGCCTCTTGCGGCGCAGAGCCCGGCGCACAACCGCTGACCCGCAGGCGATCCCCCCTTTCATTCACCCAGGAGTTCCTCCCTTGGCCATCACCGCTCTGCCCCCGGACACCGACGCCGACATCGCCCGGGTCACCGAGGCCCTCGCCATGATCACCCCGCGCTGGAACGTGAGGATCCTCCTGGCCCTCTCCGGCCCGCCGCTGCGCTACAGCGAGCTGGCGGCCAAGGTGTCCTGGCTGCAGAACGGCCAGCTCCACCCCAAGCTCAAGGCACTGTGCGACGCCGGACTCGTCGAACGCACCGAACACACCGCACGGCACGTGACCTACGGCCACACCGAACGTGGCGTTGCCCTGCTGCCGGTCCTGCCGGTGATCGTCACCTGGGCCGAGGAACACCTGGAGACGGCGGACCGCCCGCTGCCCGCGATCGAGCAGATCGAGGACAGCCTCACCCTGCTCACCCGGCGCCATGCCGCCGCCATCCTGTGGGTGCTCAAGTCCCGTGAGGAAGTCAGCGGCCGTGCTCTGGCACGGATCGTGATGCCCAGCAGCGACTGGACCAACATCTATCCGCCGCTGCGGCAGCTCGTCGCCGACGGCTTGGTCGACACCGACGGCATGAGCCGGCCCTACCGGCTGTCCGCAGCTGGTGACGGTTTGGGCGCCGTGCTCGGCACCCTGTCCGCATGGGCTGCCGGGCAGCCCCTCGACCAGGCCGCCCAGCACCCGGTTTGGGGGAACCTGCAGGCGAAGTCCGCGCCCAGGCCGTGGGTCAGCAGCCAGTCGAGGCCGGCCCCCGCAGCGCTCCCACCCGCTCGGACACTCCAGTCCTCTCCGGCGTGGCACAACCGTGATCTCTTCTCGCACGCCACGACCGCCCGCCCGAAGGCAGCAATCCCGGCGGGAGGCCCGCGCCGATGAGCACCCCCTTCACCTCTGCCGAAGCGCATCGCGCTGTCGAACTGCTCGCCTCGCGCTCCTTGATCCGCCTGATCACCGAGATCGACGACAACGGCGCCATACCGCCGCGACGGCTGGCCGACACCCTGCCCGACCTCTCCACGCATCAACTGCGGAGCGCTTCCGACACAGCCCGCGTCAACGGTCTTGTCCGGGTCGCGCCCGGCGCCGGTCTGGAACTCACAGCTTCTGGAGCGGAGTTGGCAGATTTGTACGACGCGATGGCTCGCTGGGCCCGGCGTCACGCCGTCCCGGCCCCCGTCTGCGAGTTCAGCAGCCGCATCCGGCACGTCCTTGACCTGTTGGCACCATCGCTCACCACCAAGCGCGCCGACGGTCCCTCCCCGCGGACCGACGACGACGCCGAGGCGGGCCTGGCCCGTATCCGCACGCTCCTGATCCAGTGGCTGGCCGACAGCCCCCAGGTAGCCAGGGTGTCCGAACCTGAGCCGGTCGCGTGAGCGCAGCGGTCACACCCCGGCACGCACGCCACACTGCCGGGCTGATGCGCAGCATCTACCTGCCGCGCACGGCGGACGCGTTGGCGTTCGCGATGTCTACCTACGGCATCCCGCTGCTCGTCCTGTCCACGACGCGATCCGCTTCGCTGACGGGCGCCGCCTTCGCCCTGGAGTGGATTCCGCGTCTGGCGGCGTTCGGTTGGGCCGGATCGATTGTCGACCGGCGCGGTGCCTCGGTGGTCTTCCACCTGGCCTCCCTGGGCCGGGCGCTGGCTCTCGCCGTCGGTGCGGTCCTGCTCCACCTCCACCCGTCCGGCACCGTGGCGAGCGCGACCGTGATGGTGCTGGCGGCGACGACCGGCGTGCTCACCGAGTTCAGCTATATCGCGGCCGAGACAGCGGGCGCTGCCGCCGGACGCCGAGCAGGACGGCGGGCCCACCGTGTCCAGGCCGTCCTGCTCGGCATCGACCAGACGGCGATCCTGGCCGGTCCGGCGCTCGCCGGAGTGCTCTTGCTTGCCGGGCCGCCGTCGATGCTCGCGGTGATCACTGTGCTCTCGCTGCTTGCTGCGCTGCTCGCCCTGCGCACCCCGCCCTCGCCCGTGGCACCGGCCCGTGCGCCAAAGGGGCAGTCCGGCGCCGGACTGCTCACCGGGTGGCGCACCATCCGCTCGCTGCCCGCGCTCGGCTGGCTCGTGACCGGGCTGACCCTGTCCAACCTGGCCACCGGCTTTCTCCAAGCGGCCGGTCCCGTGATCGTCGTCAAGCACTTCGGGCAGTCCACCACCGCCGTCGGCCTGGTCTGGTCCGCCGCTGCCGCTGCGACGCTCCTCAGCGTCACGCTCTGCCGGTTCGCGCTCGACCGCCTCGGCCTGTGGCCGGTCGGCGCCGCCTGCGCCGCCTTCGCCTCGCTCGGCTGTCTCGCCGCTGCCCAGGCCCCCGACTACCGGTCCTACCTGGTCCTGGTCGCGGTCCTCATGGCAGCAGATGGCGGCCTAGCGGTCGTCCTGCGCACCCTGCGCTCCCGCCTGATCCCTCCGGAGAAGTTCGGCAGCACCCTGTCGGCGACCATCCTCATCCTCCTGCTGCCCTTCCCCGTCGCCGGCGTGCTCACCGCACTCACCCCGCCCGACGCGCTGGGCCACGTCATCACCGTCTGTGCCGCGCTGCAGGCCCTCGGTCTGTTCTGCGCCTTCGCCCGCCTGCGAACCGATCCCGCCCTGCGCACCTGAACTCGCTGCGCCCCCAGCCTGTGGAGACCTTCATGTCCATCGCCGCCTTCGGAGCGCACCGCGCGACCGGCCGCACCATCACCGAGCAGTTCCACGCCTTCGACACCCACAACCCGCACGTCTATTGGGCCCTGGAACGCATGGCCGCCCGCCGCCTGGCCGCCGGCGCCACCCGGGTCAGCTTGAAGGACCTGTTCGAGGACCTGCGCCGCCAGCTCCCCCACGGAGTCGCCGGGCTGAGCAACAACTACACCTCCCTCTACGCCCGCCGCTTGATCGACGAACACCCGCACTGGGCTGCGGCGTTCGAGCTGCGCCGCCGCCGTGCCGCCTGAGACACCCCTCTCTTCTCTCGTCCTGCCGTCCACCGATACGGAGAACCTCTTCTTGCCCGCTCGCCCCCTCGTCCTCGTCGTTTCTCCCGGCGACGAGACCTATCGCGGCTACTGCCTGGAGCAAGTGGCCGCCGCGTACGACGTCGTCCTGCTCACCGGCACCGAGCCGTCGTGGGAAAAGCCGTTCATCGTCGACCACACCGTGGTCAATCTGAGCGACCCCGCGGCACTGCTCGCCGGAGGCCGAGCCCTGGCCGAGCGCCACGACCTTGCCGGCGTGGTCACCTGGGACGAGTGGCACCTCGTCCCCACCGCCCGTCTCGCCCGCGCGCTCGGTCTGTCCTCGCCGTCCGTCGAGGTGATGCGGGCCTGCCGCAACAAGGCCACGGCCCGCACCCTGTACGCCCGCCACGGCGTGCCCTCGGCCGCCTCGATGAGGGCGCGGACCCTGCTGGAGGCCGGCCTGGCGACGATGACCCTCGGCCTGCCAGCGGTCATCAAGCCAGCGGCGTTCGCCGGCAGCATCGGCGTGATCCGCGTCGACCAGCCCGAAGAACTGCCCGCCGCGTTCGCATTCGCCTCGGCCAGCGCGAGCCGCAGCCGCGAGGACACCGGCGTCCTGGTCGAGGAGTACCTCGACGGGCCGGAAGTCTCGGTCGAATGCGTCACCCACCGCGGCGTGACGACCGCGGTCGCCGTGACCCGCAAGCACCTGGGCCCCGCGCCGTACTTCGACGAGACCGGGCACACCGTCGATGCCGCCGACCCGCTCCTGGCCCAGGTCGCCCCGGCCGCCGCTGCCGCGGTCAAGGCCCTGGGGATCACCGACGGCGTGCAGCACGTCGAACTGCGACTCGTGGACGGCAGGCCCCGACTGATCGAGGTCAACGCGCGCATAGGCGGCGACATGATCGGCCACCTCGTCCGCCTCGCCACCGGCATCGACCTGCCCAGGGTCGCCGCCGACCTCGCCTGCGGCCGAGCACCGGACCTCACCCCGACCCGCAGCGGGGCCGCGGGCACCCGGATGCTTTACCCGGACACCTCCGGCACCCTCACCGCCCGGCACATCAACCAGCCCTTCGCCGCCCACACCCCCTGGCTGCGCCAGGTGCAGTGGATCCGCGAGATCGGCGACCAGCTCGTCCTGCCGCCCGACGGAGGCCTGTTCACCGCCCGCGCCGGGTTCTACATCGTCACCGGCCGCACCACCGCCGAGGTCACCGAACGCCTCGACCTCGCCGCTGACGAGATCACCGTCACCACGAGGGCGGACCGATGAACACACAGCCCGATCCGCACCACGACATCGACGGCGACGTCTACGTCTGGCCGCGCCACCTCGCCTCCACCACCGGAACCGGCGACCCCGCCCTCGCCCCGCTGCTCGACCTCGGCTGGGACCTGCGGTACGACGAGGACTCCAACGTGTACCTGAGCGCTCCGGACCAGCGCGTACGCCTGGGCTACCTGCCCGAAGGCGAGGACGACGGACTCTGGCGCATCAACGCCTACAAGGATTCCTTCGGCCCGCCCGCGTGGGGCGTCTGCTTCAACGACCGCGTTCCCACCGAGTTCGTCCAGGCGTTCACCACGGTCCTGGCCACGGCGTACGAGCAGGGACCGGATGCCTACCTTGCCCGGCCGGTCTCCGGCATCGACGAGCACGATCCCTTCCTCGCGGTCGTGCCGCTTTTGAAGCAGGGCTGGGAGATCGACCGTCCGCGCTGGGGCGTCTTCGCGGTCCAGGCCCCGGACGGGCACGCCGGGATGGAGTTCACCACCGGCGACCTCGATCCGGAAGCCGAGCTGACCACGCGGGAGGCCCGCTGGCAGCTGTGGGCGGGCAAGTCCATCGACCGGCCCGTCTGGTATGCCACGGCCAGCACCGACACCCCGGTCGCTCTGCTCACCGCTGTCACCGAGTGCGTCGCCGATCCGGCTCCCCTGCCCCGGTGGCGCGAGGTGACCTCCAGCTACATCAAGGGGATGGCCCAACTCACCCCGATCCTCCCGCCCGGCCCGGCGGCTCCCACTCCGCTCGACGTGCGGCGGGCCGTCTCCTCCCGCCGTCCGGCTGCGCTGCCCGCGGCCAGCGTCCCGCGCTGGAGCACCACCAGCCGACCGGCTCTGCCCGGCCCGCGCCGGTAGCACGCTCCTGATCCGACCGGAGATCCTCCATGTCCCTGCAAGCCCCTGAGTTCTTCGCCGAACTCCGCCTCCCCTTTCACGACAGCACCGTCGTGGGCAACACCTACCTCGCCGCGCCGACTCCAGGCGCGCACCTTCGGCTCCGAATCGACTTCACCCGCACCATCTACGCGGACACTTACGGCGGTCTACGCCTCGCGGTCGTCCACCCGGACCGCGGCGAGATCGACGCGGTCGCCCTCAGTTTTCTGGACCACGGCACCTTCGACCGCCGCGACGTGGCCAGCAACAGGCCCCTGAACGACTCCACTCGCGGCACCTTCGACAAGTACCGCCGCGCCGGTCAACCACCCTGGGAGGGGGCTGAGTTCATCGGGCTCCGCGACGCCATCAAGGAATACACCGCTGTCTGGTTCCCAGGGGCATGGGCGGCGTCTGCGCCGAGCCGGGCTGCCAACAGGAGCACGCACACGGCTCCCGCCCCGCCGACCGCGCGCGGCGGCGCTCGCACTCGCTGAGCCGCGCCCTTCCAAGCCGGCAGTCCGTCCTTCCTCCGCAGGAGCCCCGCCCGTGCTCACCCACCCCCTTGAGAATCTCGACCCGGCCCAGAGCGTGAAGGTCCTGCCTCGTCACCTCGCCGGTCCCGGCGCCGTCGACCCCCGCGTCGTGTGGGCCTTCCCCTTCGAGGAGGGCTGGCCGTTCGCCCAGACCGATGCAGGCACGGCCGCTGCATTCAGCCCATGCCTACGCCTGCAGACCACCTTCGACCCCCAGCCCGACAAGCCCGGCAGGGGCACGTGGACCATCAATGCCCACAAGGCGCCGTTCACCCCGCCGGCCTGGCGGGTCACCTTCGACGCCACCACCCCCGCCGAACTGCTGCACGACGTCCACAGCGAGCTGCTCGACCTCTATCTCGAGGACAGGTACAGCGGCCAGGAGCGGCTGTTCCAGGACGTGACACCGCCGTACGAGGCGTACGCGCCGCTGCTCACCTGCGGCTGGAGCCATGCCGTCAAGACCGACGGCACCCAGACCTTCCTCACCCCGGAGGGACTCGGCGGTGTACGCCACCGCTACGCCACCGGCGGTTCCAGCGAGCTGGCCTGGCGGGCTTGGGGTGGGTACCCCAGTGAGCCGCACTGGACGGCGCGCTTCTCCTTCGGTACGCCCACCACGCTCGTCGCGGCCTTCACCGCCTCGCTCATCTCCACCGAACCACTGCGGCGCACTGTCCAGGACGTCCCCACCCAGACCCGCCGCGCCCTCTACGTCGCCACTCCGACAGGCAAGCAACCGAACATCAACCCACCCGTCGCACCGCCACCTCCCGCCCCGGCCTCTGGCCACACCCGATGACCTTCCCCGTCCCCTGCCCCAAGGAGTCCTCTTCCTCGTGCACGCACGATTCGTTCGATCCGCTGCTGCCGTCGCCGTTGCGGCGGCCGGCACCCTGACCTGGGCGCCGGCCGCCAGCGCCGAGCCCTCCGAACCGCCCCCCTCGGCCTCCGCCGCTCCCGCCGAGACCCCGGCCCCGGACGCGGGCAGCGTCGAGATCACCACGAAGGACACGGCCGGAGACGCCCTGCCCGGCGCCGCGTTCCTGCTGCTCGACTCCACCGGCCAGGAAGCCGGACGCGGTCAGAGCGACGCCCAGGGGAAGCTGACCTTCCCCGACCTCGCGCCGGACATCTACCGGCTCAAGCAGACGGGGTCCGGTAGCCCGCTCCACGAGGTCGTCGCCGACCAGGACGTCATCGTCACCCCGGGCAACGCCACCCAGCTGACGATCACCGACCCGTTCAAGGCCGCCAAGGTCCTCCTGCAGGCCAAGGACGACAAGACCGGCAAGCTCCTGCCCGGCGCGACCGTGAACATCGGCACCGGCACCTCCACGCTGCTCACCCTGACCACAGGCGCCAGGGGCACGGCCTCCGGAGAGCTGCCCGTGTCAAGCCGCAGCACGAAGTTCTGGGTCAAGGAGATCAAGGCCCCCGCCGGCTACGACCTCTACAAGCCGACGAAGACGTTCACTGCGGGCCCCGGAGCCCCGGTGACCGTGACCGTCACGAATGCCAAGACGGCCACCGACCCGAAGCCCGACCCCTCGGACAAGCCGACGCACAAGCCCACCCACTCCCCGTCCAGTCCCGGCGAGCCGAGCAGCGGAACCGGAGGCGCCACGCCCTCCGCCTCGGACAGCCACACGCCAGATGCCGACTCCTCGTCCGTGGCCGCGACCCCTGTCGGGGACTCCACGCCGAAGGCGCCGACGGGCTCCCTCGCCCACACCGGAGCCGACGCCACACCGTGGCTGATCGGCGGTGCCGGCGTGCTGATCGCAGCAGGCGGAGGCACCGTTCTCCTGGCACGCCGCAACCGCAAGGACAGCCCCACCGACGACTCCACCGAGAACTAACCCGCACCCCACCTCTTCACGACTCCGAGCCCTCGGATTCCACCGCCTGGAATCCGGGGGCTCTGTCGTGCGCGCACGCGCGCGGCTCTCGTTAGGCTGCCGCAGTGATCGACCCCTCTTCTCTCCCCGGCGATCCCTCCGAGCTGCACCTTTGTGTACAGCCGGTCAGTGACCGGTTAGGGTCCGCGGGTGTTGAGTAGACCCGGGTGGACGGTGCACTTCGTGAGCCGTGACTTACCCGCACCCGCGACCATGCCTTCTGTCCTGGAGGTCATGTCCCCTGTAGTGCAACGCCGTTGCGTTAGCCGTCAGGCCCGGCGTCAATGTCTCCGTCCTTGACCATCTTGAAGCCCAGTGTGTACGTCTGCACGGTGCGCGGATG